>CAYOFJ010000064.1:0-9381 GCA_964403065.1 uncultured Halanaerobiaceae bacterium
ATCGAAGAGCCAGTAGGTTAATGATCGGGCAGGTCTCCTGACTTCCGGTAAATAATCCTGGTTCCTTTCCTTCCCCGATTTTTAGAAATCGAGTGGAATTAATGGAACCATAAACCGGTTACAGTGGCGGGCCCGTTCAGGTTTTACACCTGATTCCCTATTCTCCCTCAGTCATAACTAAGGGCACCCAATCACAAAAATATTTGATTGTATTATTATACTAACAATTGTGTTCATAATATAATTATTGATTTAGAATTAAATTCCTTTTTTATTTTTAAAGAAATTTAAAATTAATCTAAATCTGTGCAGCTTCCTCCCGTTTTTCTAAATAGCTTTCAATTTCGTCCTCTACTGTTTGGTCGGTGATATCATCTTTGTTTTCAATTGAAACTCCGTCCATTAACTGACCGCCTTCACTGTAAACATTAATTTTTTCCTCACCAAACCAGACAAAGAAAAGATTGTCTGCGAATCTAACCATCTCTGCTCCTTCTTTCATGTCCTCTAAAATTTGTATATGCCCACACATATATTAACACCTCCCTCTTGTAAGTTCCCGAGTGTACATTAATTATAGTATCACATAAATTCCCTGTTCAGTGTAAAATATATTACTGTACAACAATGAAAAATATTTAATAATATTATAAAGAACCGGTTTAAACCGGTAAAAACTCCCCTACTGCTCCCCCGCTTATCAGGCGGGGGGTTTTTTAATTAACTGAGACAATATCAGAAATAATAGCTTAAACCAGCTGAAACACCTGCTCCCAGCTCATCATGAAAATCATGAATTAAATTACCTTCTACTCTTAATTCCAGCCCACCACCGAGTTCAGTTTCATAAAATGGTATTAAAGCCGCCATTCCTTCACCTGTTTCACCCACTATTGCAGTCCCCAAACGAGAAAAGGGATCAAGCTGTACTGATAAATTAACAGCCAACATATCATATAGGTCTAAAGCAAAATTTTGCCTATTATTTTCCGACATGCCTCCAACTTCCGCATTCTGTTGGTTTAACTCAGCAAAAAATTGCTGAAAAAATACCTGACCTAATTCTTTGTCTAAAAAACGCTGATATTCCGCCTGCAGAAAAACTGTACGTTCATCATATTGAGGCCCTACCTGCCAGCTATAATCAAAACCAAGTTGTGCTACATAGTCATCCAGCTCTGCATCTCTTAATCTATAATAACCTAAAGCACCATAAATACCTATAGGACCTAAATCACTATTATAGGTGCCACCGGCTCGCAATAAATTATCCGAATTAAATGGCTGATCAACTAAATTAAAGCTCAAATCATAACCGGGAGACGGCAGGCGCAATCTGGCCCCATAACCCATTCTGTCCAGAGAACTATAATGTCCTTCTGCAAAATCCGTTACCAGCTGCAGGCTTCTGCCTTCAGCCAAAGATTGAAAAAATCTGATACCATCAATTGCCGGGGTTCTGGTCTCATCAGCCAGACCTTCCAGCCCAAAGCCAAAGTCGTAGGGATTTAACATAGCTCCATAGGACCAGGCAACTGGTTGTCTCCCCAAAGTAATATGACCGTTTTCGCGTTGATGACGAAGATATAAATATTTAAAACCCAATTCATTTTTTTTCTGCCCCAGATCGCCCTGCATTACAAGTCGTGAGGAAACATTTCGCGTCTGTGGTAAGTACAGCTCCAATTCTCCTCGGCCAGAAAATTGACTGTGGAAATCATCCTGATATAAAAGTCCTGAATTAATCTCTATCTCACCACCAATATCTATAGCTTCAACCTGAAAACTTCCGGAAAGTATTAAAGCAATTGTTAAAATAAAAATAAAACACTTCATAAAATCAGGTCTTGTCATTTTGTTCCCCCTTTCAAACTAAAAAAATTAAAGCCAGCCCCATTCAGCCACATTTAAAATAACTTAATTTACAGGCCTTGAAAATAATCATCTTCAACATAGTCCTGCTGTCTACCTTCCATAAAGCTTTCCGGCCCCTCTTCATCTGAATTTTCCAGATCACTTCCACTTTCTCTATCTTCCAATTCTCTTTCAATATCATTAAGTAAATTTATTATTTCTTCCAGTTGAAAATAAAGATCATCTTTTTCCATATCTAGCTGTTCAAGCGCTTTTTCCAGTTCAATTCTTCCATCTCGCACCATATAAATTATTGATCTCTCTTCTTGCCTCATATATTTCACCTCCAGAGGAGCTCACTTCCTTTTCTGGCAAACTATCTTTAGTCATTTAGATTATACCATAATTTACGACTAAAATGCTAACAAACAGTCTCTGTTTATAGGTAATTGTAGTAAATGAAATTATTTAGATTTGTATTCATATATTATCCCAGATTCTTTGTTATGTCAAGCTTTGTAAGAACAAGAAACATTATTTATGAACAGTTTGCACAAACAGCAACTTTACATTATGAGTTTGATTATGTAATATGACTTTAGAGAGTATTTGATTTATAATGAATTTCTCTAAATGAAGCTAAACTTATAAAAGGGGGTAATAAATTTTATGACTGTAAATTATTATAAGAATAAGGCCAAATCTATTGAGGAAAAAATAATTGACTGGAGAAGACACTTTCACAAATATCCTGAAACAGGAATGAAGCTGCCTAAAACTTCTCGATATATTGCAGATAAATTAAGTCAATGGGGGGTTGAGGTGCGGGAAAATGTAGGTGAAAGTGGAATTTGTGGGGTTATCCGAGGGAAAAGTCAAAAACAGAAAAATCAAAACAACAATAAAACTATTGCCATCAGAAGTGATATGGACGCTTTAAATTTATCAGAAGAAACAAATCTGGAATTTGCCTCCCGGCACGAGGGAAAAATGCATGGTTGTGGACATGATGCTCATATGGCTATGGCTCTGGGGGCGGCCAAATTACTACAAGAAAACAATGAACGTTTTGCCGGCAATGTTAAAGTTATATTTCAACCCGGTGAAGAAATTGCTGAAGGTGCAAAAGCTATGATTGATGATGGAGTTCTTGCAAAAGAACCATCAGTAGACACAATTATTGGTACCCACATTGGAAGTTTTTGGTCACTGCCCAGCGGCAAAGTAGGATTTCGCTCGGGACCATCTATGGCGGCTTCAGATATCATCAACATAAAAATTATAGGAGAGGGCGGACATGGGGCCAGCCCTCACACAACCGTTGATGCTCTACACGCCGGAACTGAGCTGGTTTCTAGTTTGCAAAATATAGTTAGCCGCAAGATTGATCCCCAGGAAGCTGTAGTTCTCAGTATAGGTGAATTTAATTCCGGCTCTGCGTTCAATATTATAGCTGAAACGGCTGAAATTTCAGGCACAGTGCGCACGCTTTCTGAAAATACAAGAAGAAAATTACCTGAATTGATTGAAAATGTAATCAAAGGAGTGTGCCAGGAGTTAGGAGCTAATTATGAATTCGAGTACCAACACGGAGCTGCGGTTCTAAAAAACGATGAAAATATGACAAATTTCATGCGGGAGATAGCCCAAAAATTGCTGGGAGAAAAGAAAGTTAAAAATATCGAAAAACCCGTTATGGGCGGCGAAGACATGGCCTTTTACTTGCAGCAGGTACCGGGTACTTTCTTTGCTCTGGGAAGTATCAATACTGATAAAAACACTGATTACCCCCATCATAACCCTAAATTTGATATAGATGAAGATGTTCTATGGATAGGTTCAGCTCTATTTTCAGCAGCCTGTGAATCCTGGTTAAACCAAAATAATTAACTTTTTGACAACAATAATCATAAATTTCTTAATAAAATTAATCAATGAATTAAGGGATGACAAAAGCCACTAAATTAGTTATAATGTAAATGGTGAAGATTTAAATGTTTTTAATTTACCTATAAAAATATTTAAATTTAAGGATAAAAAATATTGTGACCAGAGTTCTTTGATTATGAACAAATTATTTTAGCTTTATAACGAAAAATATTAGAAAGGGGCTGGCGAGAAAGTAATGATTGAAGTTATAAAACATAAATTAGGAAATTTGCAGTGGAAATTTTTACTTATACTGGCCAGTGGATATATGGGCTCCTTTTTAAGTATACAGGGTATACAGGCATTAATGCCTTTTTTAAGAGCAGATTTCGGTATAAGCAGAACTCAGGCTGGTTTATATTCTACATTTTTATTTAGCTCTGCTACTATTATTGCTATTTTTAGTGGAAATATAGTGGATAAAATAGGTTCGCGTTCGGGACTTTTAATAGGAATTTTTAGCATGGGTGCTTTAATGATATTGCATGGACTGGCTCCCTTTTATGGAATTTTGTTATTGCTGGCATTATTTACTGGCCTGGGATTTAGTATCATTACACCTGCTGTTAATAAAGCAGTAATGCTGCATGTCAAACCAGAGCGCAGAGCGATTTCTATGGGCATTATGCATTCGGGAAGTGGGATAGGAGGATTTACCGGAGCAACATTGTTACCTATATTAGCAGGCTCTGTAGGCTGGAGATTGGCAATAATAGCTTCGGGCATAACAGCACTGAGTTTAGGCTTTATAGTTTCAAAAAACTTCAATTTGAATAAAAACCAAAAAGATCAAGAAAATGATTCTTCCAGCCAAAACTTTAAAAGACAATTTGCCCGTATCATAAGAAATAAACAGCTTATGCTGGCCTGTGGTCTGGGGCTGGTCTTTGGATTGGCAGTAGGAGCAATCCCGGCCCATTATACTCTCTATTTAACATTGGATCTAAATTATCCGGAAGCTATAGCAGGATTTTCATTAGGACTGGTACAGATTGGCGGTATAGTGGGAAGAATTCTCTGGGGTTGGGTCAGCGATGTACCGCTGTCAGGTGACCGCAAAAATAGCTTTTTGCTTATTATGATTGTAATTGTTCTGCTAAAACTTGTTAATGCTTTTGCTGGTTCTATGCTGGCTGAAAATATTTTATTAATGTTTATTATTTCTTTTTTGTTAGGGGTTTCTGCTCTGGGATGGAGCGGCTTATTTTTTACAGTTGTAAGTGAGAGAGCTTCACCGGAACAGACAGGAATAGCTTCCGGTATGTCTCTTATATTTCTGCGGCTGGGAGTTGTCATAGGTCCTCCTGTATTCGGCTATCTCGGTGATTATTTTGATCATTACCATAACAGCTGGTTGATTTTAGCTCTGGTAGTTATGACCTCAGGATTAATATATTACATTTTACAGGGAAAAGCAGATAAAATCTCAGCTGTAAAATAAATCTAACAAATCATTAAACCCTTCCCGCTGAATAACCGGGAAGGGTTTTTGTTGTTTTATTAGTTTTAATCGTTTGCCACAGGAAAAGTGTTAAGACTCTTGTTTAAAATACTATTCCTCTTCTGCTTCCAGAGGAGTAACTTCCAGATTTATTTCACCAGTAACATCCTCAAAAAGTTTTACAGGAACAGTATGTTCCCCTAATTCTTTTATATTTTCATCCAGACCGATATCACGACGATCAATATCATAGCCGGCTTCAGCAAGTTTTTCTTCTATATCCTGAGTCGTCACAGAACCAAACAACCTATCCTGCTCACCTGCTTTTACAGAAATTTCAAAGGTCTCTTCTGCAAGCTCATCAGCCAATTCTTCAGCTTCCTCACGGCGTTCAGCTTTTTTGCGCTTGCGGGCCCGCTGTTTTTCCCTGATTTCCTGTATCTTGCCTTCTGTAGCCATTTGCGCCATACGTTTGGGTATTAAATAATTGCGAGCATAACCGTCCGCCACTTCGACAATTTCTCCTTCTTCTCCTAAATCTTCAACATCTTCTGTTAAAATTATTTTCATGATGCTCCTCCTTTCCCACAATAATATTATTTTTTCTTTTATCTGTATGAAATTTTGCGAAAGTCCAACCAGAGGTCAAGCATCCCTACCGCCAACAAAATAATGGGTATTATTGGTATAACTATTACAGCCAGAACATAAAACCAGCGGAATAAATAGGACCTCGTACGTTTACCTACATAATAAAGTCCTACTCCGAAACCCTGCATAAATATAACAAAAAATGCAAGGGCGGTAAGATTAAACATCAGAGAATTCCCCCGCAGCAAAAGACCTATCACAATCACTAAAGATACCAGGCCTGCGGGAAATCTCCAGTAGGCTATAGATTTGTACATTGATACATTTATATTTCTCAAATTTAAAAACCAGTGGACAAAATAATAATTCAATATTCCGGTTACCACTCCGGATATAATTAAAAGCGCAGGCATTAATTGTATAATAAATTGCAGCTGCATTTCCATCATAGGAGACATCTCTTCTCCTTCTATTATGGGGGCAATATATTCCCGGATCATTTCAGCAAATCCTTCCTGCAGCCCCTGTTCATAACCTAACATTAAAATGCCTGCCAGAATAAGATTAGAAATGACCGCTGCGATAACTGTTAATAAAAGTACCCTGCGAGGTGAAAAATCTTCCTGCAACGCTCCGGCCATAACAAAACCAATAAAACCAAAACCAATTACTGTAACTAAAATCATCAGGGGGTTAAATAAAATACCATTTATTACTGCGGCAATTACTATCATAAGAACCGCACGTTTTTGTCCCTGCTGCAAAGCAAGATACACAACCGGTAAGGGCCATATTATAACTACTGCAGCTGTAAATATAGGAATATTTACATTGACAAAAGTTAAAGCGATTACTGCCAGAAGACTGTAGAATAATTGCCGATTGGTATTATTCTGCTGAGAATTTTGTTCATTGTCTTCATTATGTTTCACGTACAATAGTCCCCCTCAACAAAACAACGTTAATAAAAAGGCAGAGGATAATCACCCCCTGCCTTTTTGTTAGCTAATTATTTTGCATCATCAATCTTTAACATAGGGTATTAAAGCCAGCTGCCTGGCTCTTTTAACTGCTTTGGTTAATTTGCGTTGATGCACAGCACAATTACCCGTAATTCGGCGGGGAATTATTTTGCCTCTATCATTAATGAATCTATTTAAAGTACCCGTATCCTTATAATCAACATTTTCCTCATTGCCACAGAAATAACAGGATTGGTTTGTACCTCTAGCCATAAAACTTCCCTCCTTTATTCCAAAACTTTAAAATGGAACTTCAAAATCATCGTCATCAAGCATGTCTTCAGCAGGTGAAGGCTCCTGAGATGGGGATTCAGACCCGCCGGAAGACTGCTGTTGAGATTTTTCAACCCGTGGTTCCTGCCCGGATTGTCTGTCATCATCGGGCCAGTCTAAAAATGTTACATCGTTTGCTACAACTTCAGGATTTATAAAAGTTCTATCCTCACCCTGACGTTTGCGAATTTGTAATCTACCGCTAACTGCTACCATTCTACCTTTACCTAAATGTTGAGCACAAGTTTCAGCTAAATTGCGCCAGGTTACAATAGGAATAAAATCTGCTTCTCTTTCCCCTTCACGATTGGTGAAATTCCGCTGAACTGCCAGGGTAAAATTGCTCACAGGTGTCCCACTGCTTGTATAACGAAGCTCAGGATCCTGAGCAAGTCTTCCAATAAGTACAACTTTATTAAGCATCTCTACACCTCCACCTCATTCTCAATTGCTTATTTTTCATCTTTGCGAACCAAAAGGTGTCTCATAACATCTCCGATGAGACCGAATTCCCTTTCTAAAGCATCAGTGATGGCAGGGGGACCAGTAAAGTTGATAACAACATAATAGCCTGTTCTATGATTTCCTATCTCATAGGCCAGTCGCTTTTCACCCCATTCATCAATTTCTTCAATTTCTCCACCTTCTGAATCAATGACCTCTTTGATTCGTCCTATAGATCTTTCCCGAGCCTCTTCCGATTGTTCGGGATTAAGCATAAAGGTGGTCTCATATTCTCTTGCAGTTTCAGGCATTTTTATACACCTCCTCCATTTGGGCTTGTGGCTCTATTCTCTGTCTGAATAGAGCATGGAAGATTATTAATTATATTTTTATTTTGTATACTTAAAAAATATCTTATAGTAAACTTTCTAAAACCACACCTTATTTATTATAGCACCCAGCTTATTAACATGCAAGCACTGCTAAAATTTAAAATGACAAATATCCCCGTCCCTGACTACGTAATCACTGCCTTCAGTCCTAACCAAACCTTCATTTTTAGCCCGGGATATATCTTTGAATTCCTGCCAATCTGAAAAATTAATTACTTCTGCTCTGATGAAATTTTCCTGCATATCAGAATGTATCCTCCCTGCGGCTTCAGGAGCAGTAAAACCAGCTGGAATCGGCGTGGCTCTAACCTCGTCCCCACCTGTCACAGTATAAAAAGTTATCAAATCAAGAAGATTGTAGCTGGCATGAGTTAATTTTTTCAGACCTCTTTCCTCTATATCCATGTCTGTCATAAATAACTCCTGCTCTTCCGGCTCTAAATCCACCAGCTCTTCTTCAAAAGTGGCCGAAAGTTCTACCAATTCTTCATCTCTTTCGGCTGCTAAATCACGCAGAGATTTTAAATTGTTATCCTTATCTTCCTGCAGCTGATCTTCATTTAAATTTGCCACATATAAAGTGGGTTTGGCTGTAAGTAGAAAAAGTTCTGAAATTAATTTTTCAATTTCTTCTGAATAATCCAATAATCTTACCGGTGTGCCGGCTTCCAGCTTCTCCTGTAGATAATCCAGATAAGAAATTTCTTCCCGGTATTTATTTTCTCCAGTTTTAAGCATTCTTTCCGTTTTTTCTTTTCGACGAGAAATAGTTTCCAGATCTTTCATTATTAACTCAGTTTCAATAATTTCAATATCTCTCAGCGGATTTATATCTCCTTCTACATGAGATATTTGTTCACTTGCGAATAATCTAACTACGTGGATTATCGCATCAACTTCTCTTATATGGGATAAAAATTCATTTCCCAGGCCTTCTCCCCTACTTGCCCCGGCTACCAGGCCGGCAATATCTACAAATTTAATCGGAGCCCCCTGACATCTTTCCGGCTGATAATACTGACATAATTCCTGTAAACGCTCGTCTTCTACTTCCACAACTCCAACATTAGGATCAACGGTACAAAATGGATAATTATCCGCTTCCACCCCGGCCTCTGTAAGAGCATTAAATAAAGTAGATTTGCCTGTGTTGGGTAAGCCAACAATTCCCAGTTCCATTATTGCATTTTCCCCCTGTTAACCTTCTAATCTGCTTTTTCCAGAACCTTAACCATATATTTTTCGAATTTCTTGCGTTTGAACCTAATATATTTGCCACAACCACAACACTGCACTTTAAAATCCATTCCTACTCTGATTATTTCCCAGCAATTTTCTCCACAGGGATGCGCTTTTTTCATTTTAACTTTATCACCAGGCTTTAACTCAGATATATTCATAATTGTGCACTCTCCAAATTTTGGTTTACATGAAT
>CAYOFJ010000065.1:0-9337 GCA_964403065.1 uncultured Halanaerobiaceae bacterium
AAAAAATACAAAATATGTCAAAATTGACATATATAAAAAGTAATAAGGCAAATTTCCAGCAGTGATAATTATAAGGTCATTTAAACAGGAAGTTTTATTAGATATACTGAAGTAAAAAAACAGGGGTTGAAAAATAATAGAAATAGGAGGAGATAAAATAGATTCAGAAAATTTAATGCAGGACGCTATGAACGTTGAATTATAACATAATAATTTGTTTTATAATATAATAGCTCTGGGAAAGTCCGGAACAGAATCATAAAAATTTAGTGAGTTTACGAAGGATGATAATATATGTTCAAAAATAAGAGCAGAAATATAATTATATTTTCATGTGTTTTTATTTTGGTTTTCAGCACCTGGGGAGCAGGATTTTCTAACCTCCATGCAGAAGAAAACTTAGAAGAATATTTTACAGGAGAGTTACAGGCCCATTATATTGATGTGGGGCAGGGAGACTGTATTTTAATAAAAGCTATATCTGAAGATGAAAGATATAAAATGTTAATAGATGCGGGCCAGGAATGGATGGGAAGAGATGAGGTGGTGCCTTACCTGGAAAGTTTAGAAATTGAGACAATTCATATAGCTGTTGCTACTCATCCTCATGCTGATCATATTGGGGGTTTTATAGAAATATTTGATAAATTTACTGTGGAAAAAGTTATAGACTCTGGATATGAGCATGATACCCAGACATATCAAAATTATATTGATTCTATAAAACAAAATGAAATAAGGATGGTTGAAGGCAGGTCAGGAATGGAAAAAAGTTTAACAGAGGGTCTAAAATTCGAAATTATTCATCCTTATGAACCCCTTACTGATGATATTCATTATGAAAATATAGTAGGTCAAATGAGATATAATGAGATAGGTTTTTTATTTACCGGTGATTTAGAGCAAAAAGGTGAAGCAGCTATTCTGGAAAAAGATTATGATATAGAAAATGAAATATTAAAAGTAGGACATCATGGCTCCGAAACCTCCACCACGGAAAAATTTTTGCAAGCTGTTGAACCCGAGGTTTCTGTAATACAGGTAGGGACAGATAATCGTTATGGACATCCTGCTGAAAAAGTTATTAATAGATTGGTTGAGAAGGACATTGAAATCTATCGTACTGATTATCAGGGGAATATTGTGATTAGTACAGATGGTGAAAATTATGAAATATCTGAAGAACCTTTTGATTCCGATTTAGATTTTACAGAAGAACCAGAAAAATTAATAAATATAAATACTGCTGATAATGAAACACTGCAAGAAATTACTGGTGTAGGACCAGCTATAGCAGAAAATATAATAGATTATCGAGAAAAATATGGCTCATTTCAGGCTATTGAAGAAATTAAGAATGTTAGTGGTATAGGAGAAGCCAGGTTTGAAGGTATGGCAGATGAAATAAAAATACAGTAAAAAAGCATTTCTCCCAAATCATCGGTGAAATTCACCTTGCATACTGGCTTCCGGGACTACTTTTTTAAAAATGGCGGTATTTTTTAACAGCGTGTTTCCTGTTTAAATTAAATTATGGGGTGATTTTATGTCAGAAGAGGAAATGATACCACTGGAAAAAGCAGAAAAGGAAGTGGATCTGGCTGCCCGACGAATTGGCATGTTACATCTGGCTTTTGCCCGCACTCTGGTGGAAAAATTGGGGGAAAAAAAGGGTGAAGAAATGATTCTGTCTGCTATAAAACGCTACGGTAAAATGGTGGGTGAGAAAACAAAAGAATCAGTACTGGCAGAGGACTGGGAATTAAAGCCAGAAAATTTCGGCCAAGGATCATCACGAACGCTGCCGAAGTTTGGAAATTGTGAAAGTGCTGAAATATTATCTAAGGAAAATGGCAAAAAGAAGTCTAAAGTTTGCGGCTGTTCTATGGGAAAGGTCTGGAGAGAACTGGACGAAGAAAAACTGGGCAGATTATATTGTTATGTAGATATCGCTAAATATATGTATTATAACCCGGATTATAAGTTAATTCATCATCAGACAATGCCAGAAAGTGGTAAAGACTGTTGTCTATTCGAAGTTAAGGAAACTTCTGAAGGGGAAAAAGAACTTTTTTACAGTGAGGAGGCAGATTGGATAAAATTAGAGGAGGAAGAGGAATAATTGCAGGTATACCTACTGTTAATTGATTTATAAAAGGGAGAGTGAAAAAGGATTTATGTCACGCAGGGAACCAGAAACAAAAAATCTCAGCGAGATGTTTGGCAGCATAGCGGAAAACTATGAATTTCTTAACATGACTATTTCTTTCGGACAAATTAACAAATGGCGCAAAAAGTTGATAGAATTAATTGATCTGCCGCAATCCGGAAAAGCTCTGGATATTTGTTGTGGGCCCGGCAATTTATCCAGATTAATTGCTCAAAATATGCCTGAAGGTGAAGTGGTTGGTGTGGATTTTTCCGAAGAGATGATAAAACAAGCACGCAGACAGAGGAGAGAGGAATCTATTGAAAATTTAGAATTTCGCATGGGAGATGCCACTAATTTAGAGTTTTCTTCCGGCCAATTTGATTTTGTTACAGTTGCTTTTGGCCTCCGCAATATAGAAAAACTTGAAAAAACTCTGGAGGAAATGCAGCGGGTTTTAAAACCGGGAGGGGTAGCAGCTTCGCTTGATCTGGGCAAACCGAGAAATAAATTTTTCCGGAGTCTATATGGATTCTATTTTCATCGCATAATGCCTCGCCTGGCCGGTTTTATTACGGGAAATAAAAAGCCTTACAAACATCTTTCCAGTTCTCTGAAAAAATTTCCGGACCAAAAATCTTTACAAGAGCTTTTTGTCCGCAAAGGATTTAAAGATGTGTATTACAAAGAATTTATTAATGGGATTGCAGTTGTACATGTAGGTCGAAAGCCTGAATAATAATATATTTTTGGAATTATAAATAATTGAGCTTAGACAGTAAAATTGGTAAAAACTTAACTGGATTAACTATGAGGGAAAGTATAAATTTGATCTTGTCAAAGTAGAATAAATTCAAAAATAATGAAAACTTCCATTATAATGAATGTAAAATAAATAGGCCAAGAAATTTCTAGAAATATTTTATGAGACTCCGTAACAAATTAAAAATTAGGTGGGGGAAAGTACTTATTACAAAGAAAAAATTTATTTGCTCATATTCCTTGAAATATTTAATAATATCTGCTAGACTAAATAAGTTATATTAGAAATAGATGTGATTTCTTTAGTTTATAACATAAGAAACTAAAGTAAATATTAAAAATAAGGAGTGTGGATTATTGAAGGAAATGCCATTATACCATAAAATATTATTATTTATTTTTTTTATATCGTCGGTAAACTATTACTTCCTTGGGATGCCAGCATTTTCTTTCTTGGCTGGTGTTTTGATGATTATGTACATTGCAGTCGGCTTTTATGGGTCCTCCCTTGCAATAGTAAAAAAAGTAGAGGAATCAAATAATAAAAACATGCATAATTACAATTGCGAAAAAAGAACCGATAGTTCAAAAAACACTGAAAAATCAGAGAAAGAATACAGCTATGAGAATGTTCCATTATGGGTCAATCTGGTAACTTTTTTTACTTATACTGGCAGTATTGTCATGTTTTTGGCTGGTTTTATAATTAGATTAACTGGTTAAAAATTTTCTGAAATTGCCCGGTAGTATGTACTATATTACTGCAAAATTCAGAATGTAGGTCATAAAAATAAGATAAATCTATAGTAGAGTGAAAATCAATCCTGACTTGCAAAAGTGCATATAAATCTTAAGTCAACAAAAGTAAATAAAAATTGTTTAAGCCCGGGCTTAGACCCGGGTTTTTTTCATGGCATTATTATGGCATTAATAATTTTGGAGAAAAACCATAATTTTTTGATCGGTCCAAATAAAAAAAGAGGGCAAAGCCCTCTACCTGTTGACATATCATAAATAAAAAATGGTGCTGAAGGTGGGATTCGAACCCACACGGGCTGACGCCCACATGTCCCTGAAACATGCGCGTCTGCCAGTTCCGCCACTTCAGCACTCTCAATTCTGCATCTACAATTTTACCTTATGTTTATTTAAATGTCAAGTGTCAGAAAAATAAGTTTTAAAATTAATCGCAGATTACTGGCAGGAATAACCACATTTGCAAAGAATTATTATAAATGATATTTTAATAACGAATAAATAAAATTTCAGGGGGGATATTAATGTCAACGGACAATCTTATCGATGGCAAAGGTATAGCAGCAGATATTAGAGAAGAATTAAAAGGAAGAGTGCAGGAAATGAAGCAGGAAGGTAGAGTTCCAGGACTTTCAGTAGTTCTGGTAGGAGATAACCCGGCTTCTCAAACTTATGTTAACATGAAGGAAAAAGCTGCAAAAGAGATTGGTATTTATTCCGACAAAAGAGAAGTATCAGCAGATCTCAGTGAGGAAGAGCTGCTGGATATGATCGATGAGCTAAATAATGACAACGAGATAGACGGCATATTAGTACAGCTGCCTCTGCCGGACCATATTGATGAATTGAAAGTAATAGAAGCTATAGATCCTGGCAAAGACGTAGATGGGTTTCATCCGATTAATACAGGAAGACTTTTCAGCGGGCAGCAGGCTAAACATCGGTTTGACCCCTGTACTCCCAAAGGAATTATAGAATTGATAGATAGACAGGGGATAGAAATAGAAGGTAAAGATGCAGTTATACTGGGAAGAAGTAATATAGTCGGTAAACCGGTTGCTCATCTACTGATAGAACGCAATGCTACTATCACTATCTGTCATTCTCGCACTCAAAATTTGCCGCAAAAAGCAAGCGAAGCTGATATTTTAGTGGCAGCAGTGGGGAGACCGGAATTTGTCACTAGAGATATGGTCAAAGAAGGAGCCTGTGTTATCGATGTAGGTGTAAACCGTGTTGATGGAGATCTGGTAGGAGATGTAGATTTTGAAGATGTGAAAGATAAAGCTGGAGCTATAACACCTGTACCCGGTGGTGTCGGTCCTATGACTATTGCCATGTTGATGCACAATACAGTTGAAGCCAGAGAGCATCATGGAGTCTAAAAGTTACACTGTATCAGAAGTTACAGCCCGCATCAAAAATCTTCTCACCCTCGATGAAGAGTTATCCAATTTAACTGTCGAGGGTGAGCTTTCCAATTTTCACCACCATAGTTCCGGTCACATGTATTTTACTCTTAAAGACGATAATTCCAGGTTGGATTCTGTTATGTTCAAAGGAGATAACGTTAAACTGGATTTTGATCCTGAAGATGGGCAGCAGGTCAAGGCAAAAGGATATATAGATGTTTACGAGCCCCGGGGTGAGTATCAGCTATATGTAAAAAAGATGGAAAAAGTAGGGGCGGGTAAACTTTATCAGCAGTATCTGCAGTTAAAGGAAAAATTGCAGGAAGAAGGTCTTTTTGAGGAAGAGGAAAAGCAGGAGCTGCCGTTTCTTCCCGCTAAAATCGGACTGGTAACATCTCCCACTGGTGCCGCTATAAAAGATATATTAAGAATTTTACAGAGAAGGTTTGCTTCAGTATCTGTACTTTTGGCTCCTGCCCATGTGCAGGGTGAAAATGCTGAAGAAGAGTTGACCAGAGGAGTAAAATATCTTGATAAGCGCGAGGATATTGATCTCATAATAATAAGCCGCGGTGGAGGTTCTTTAGAAGATCTCTGGTGTTTTAACAGCGAGAAATTGGCCCGCACTATATATAATTGTGAAATTCCCGTGATAAGTGGTGTAGGACATGAAACTGATTTTACCATAGCCGATTTTGTTGCCGATATAAGAGCGGCAACACCCTCGGCAGCAGCAGAGCTGGCTGTAAAAGATTATTTAGAGCTGGCAGAAAAAATGGAAAAACTGGGCGATAGAATTATGGCGGCTTTCAATAAAAATTTAAAATCTGCCCGCCAAAAATTTGATAATTTAACCAGTAGATATATATGGCGAGATCCCGAGCGCTTATTTTCTACGGAGCAGCAGGAATTTGACAGATTGACTGATAGATTTGGTCGTGAGCTGACAGATTATTTTCAGGAAAGACAGCAGCAAATTTCACAGATTTCCGGTCAGCTTGATAATCTCAGCCCCCTCAAAATTTTAGCTCGTGGTTATAGTATTACCCGAGATGAAGACAAAAATATTATCAGTTCAATTGAAGAGGTGGAAGAAGGCAAGATTATAGAATCACGCTTGCAAGATGGCTCAATTTTTAGTAAAGTTAAATTCAGCAGAGAGGAAGATGATAACTTTGCCTGATAAAAATAGTGAATCCAGTGAAGAAAATTGGCAGCAGCTTTCTTTAGACATCCAGGATGAAGAGGATTTTTTCCAGGAAGAAATTGATTTTGAGACTGCTCTGGAAAAATTAGAAGCAATAGTAAATGAACTAGAAGGTGACATGCTGTCTCTGGAAGAATCAGTGGAAAAATTTACTCTGGGCATGAAATTAATTAAATATTGTCAGCAGGAATTAAACCAGGCAGAAGGAAAAATTGAACAGGTTATGGAAGAACATGGTGAGTTAAAAGATATAATTCCTTTTGAGTGGCCTCAGGAAAACGATTAAACAAAAACTAAGTTAAGGAGTTGGTAATTTTGGCTGAAATATCTGAACTGGCCACCGATGAATCTAATTTAATAAAAGCTTTACAGCAGGTGCAGAGAGAAGAAGGATATATTTCAGATGAAGCTATTAAAGACATTAGCACAGAATTTGATATGGCGCCTGTGGAAGTAGAAGGTGTAGTTAGTTTCTATACCCAATTTAAACGAGAAGAACCCGGCAAGTATCAAATTCAGGTCTGTGATGGAACAGCCTGCCATATTCAGGGTTCAACCCTGGTTCTGGGCTGGATTAGTGATGAACTGGGTATAGAAGAAGATGAAACAGATGAAGAAGGTATTTTTTCTCTGGAAGCAGTTGCCTGTCTGGGGTGCTGCAGTCTGGCCCCGGTGGTTAGCATTAATGGTAAAGTATATGGTAATTTAACAAGAGAAAAGACACTGGATATACTGGAAGATTACAGGCAGAGGGAGGCCTCAGAAAATGATTGAGCGCATTAAAGTTGGCATGGCCAGCTGTGGTATAGCAGCTGGAGCCAGCGAAGTTAAAGAAAAAATTGCCGAAATGGCTCCGGAAGAAGAGATCGTCGAAGTTGGCTGTATTGGTCACTGTTATGCTGAGCCACTTGTAGAAATCGAAACAGAAGATGGCACCTATTTATATGAAGATGTGGAACCAGAAGAAGAGTTTATCGAAAGAATGCTCAAGCTCGATGATTTTTCTCGTTTTAAAGTTCCCGAAGTTCGAGAAGAATGGGAGGAAGAATATGTAACTGCTCTGGCTGGAGATATAGTACCCACATCTCTGGATGAATACAGGGAAAATGCAGGGTATGAAGCTCTGCAGCAAGCTCTTACAATGGAGCCGGAAGAGATAGTTGAGGAAGTAAAAACTTCCGGATTGCGCGGTCGTGGTGGGGGCGGATTTCCCACCGGCATGAAGTGGGATTTTCTGGCCAGCAAAGAAGAGGAAAATAAAGTTTTAATATGTAACGCTGATGAGGGTGATCCGGGTGCTTTCATGGATAGAACTTTAATGGAATCTTTACCTCATCAACTCTTAGAAGGTATGCTTATAGGTGCCTATGCTACAGGTGCCAATGAGCTTTTCATATACTGTCGTGCAGAGTATCCTCTGGCAGTAAAAAGGTTAAATATTGCTATCGAACAGATCGAAGAGGCCGGCTTGAACAATCTCAAAGGAATGGAAGTTGACATTACAGTAAAAGAAGGAGCAGGTGCCTTTGTCTGTGGGGAAGAGACGGCCATGATTCATTCTTTGGAAGGTAAACGAGGAAACCCACGTTATCGTCCACCCTATCCCACCGACGTAGGCTTTAAAGGTAGACCTACTCTCATAAATAATGTAGAGACATTATCAAATATTCCTCTTATAGTTAGAGAAGGGGGAGAACAATTTTCTCAGGTCGGGACTGAAAACAGCACGGGTACCAAATTATTTGCTCTGGCTGGTGATTTAGAATATACCGGTCTGGTTGAAGTGCCCATGGGTATTTCCATACATGATGTTGTTTATGGAATCGGTGGGGCAGAAGAAGGCAGCGTTAAAGCTGTGCAGATAGGTGGTCCCAGCGGTGGATGCATTCCCGAAGAGCACTTTGACACCCCTGTAGATTATGATTCTCTGACAGATCTGGGGGCAATTATGGGATCAGGTGGTTTAATAGTCATCAGTAAAGGTCGCTGTATGGTGGAGACCGCCAGATATTTTCTCGATTTCACCACCGAAGAAAGCTGCGGAAAATGTACATTTTGCCGTGTAGGAACCAAACGTATGCTGGAAAAACTAGAGAGAATTACCGGTGGTGAAGGCACCCAGAAAGATATTAATGATCTGGAAGATTTAAGTCATAAAATAATAAATGGTTCTTTGTGTGGGCTGGGGCAGACAGCGCCCAATCCCGTGCTGACAACTCTGGATTATTTCCGTGATGAATATGTCAATCATGTTGAGGAAGATTTCTGTCCGGCTCTGGAATGCAGTGCTTTAGTTGAAATTGAAATAGATTATGATGTATGTATAGAATGCGGTCAGTGTATCGATACCTGTCCGGTTGATGCAATAAGCGATGAGCTGGAGATAGATGATGAGGCCTGTACACGCTGTAACAGCTGTATTGAAGTTTGTCCCGTCGATGCAATATCAAGGGTAAAAAAGGGAGGTAAAGTTGATGTCCAAAGTTAGTCTTACGATTGACGGTGAAACCTATCAGGTGGAACCAGGTCAGACTATACTGGAAGCTGCGCAAAAAAATGATGTAGAAATACCAACAATGTGTTATCACGGTGAAATTAGTGAAAATACCTCCTGTTTTGTCTGTGTAGTAAAAGATGCAGAAACAGGAGAATGGCAGCCTTCATGTACAAGTGAAATTCATGATGATATGGAAATAGAGGCTTTTACACCAGAAGTAAAAGATATGCGGAAAACTGCTCTGGATTTACTTCTTTCCGAGCATTCAGGCGATTGTGAGGCCCCATGTACTATTGCCTGTCCTGCTCATGCAAAAGTTGAAGAATATGTTAGAGCCGGTAGAGAAGGAGATTTCCAAAAAGCTCTGGAAATTGTTAAAAAGAGAATTCCTTTCCCCATGAGTATTGGACGTGTCTGTCCTAGATTCTGTGAGAAGGATTGTCGTCGCAATGTAAAAGAGGGCGAAGAAGCAGTAGCTATAAATGATTTCAAACGCCTGTCAGCTGAACTTCATTATGATGAATATGTGGAAGAAAGAGAAGAATTAACAGGTG
>CAYOFJ010000066.1:0-9152 GCA_964403065.1 uncultured Halanaerobiaceae bacterium
AAGAGATTACCAGAAACGGGAAATAATTATCCGGTATTCTTTTCTTTATATAAAGACAATGCTATTATTGCCCTGGATAGCAGCGGTGAGGGGTTGCATAAAAGAGGATACCGCCAGGAAACAGGGGATGCTCCTTTACAGGAAACGATTGCAGCAGCAATGATAAATCTTAGCCGCTGGGATAGAGATAGGATTTTGCTGGATCCACTTTGTGGTTCAGGAACTATTATTATAGAAGCAGCTCTTATGGCTAGAAATATACCACCGGGTTTGAAGCGCAGTTTCACAGGGGAAAAATGGGATTTCTTAGAAAAAAAATGCTGGAAAAAAGCAAGAGAAAAGGCGAAAAACAAGATAAAAAATAATAGAGAAGCCAGGTTGCTCGCTGGCTATGATAAAAATAATGACGTGATAGAAAAGGCTAGATATAATGCCCGCCGAGCAGGCGTGGAAGATTTGGTTCATTTTCAACAGCGAAATATATCTCAATTCTCGACAGGTCGAAAATATGGATATATAATTACTAACCCTCCTTATGGAGAAAGACTTAAACAGGAAAAAGTTGAAAAATTATATTCTCTTATGGGAGATAAGTTTATTCCACTGGATACCTGGTCATATTATATATTAACTTCCTATGCAAATTTTGAAAAAGCTTTTGGTATGAAAGCCAGTAAACGCAGAAAACTTTATAATGGAGGAATTGAGTGTCAATATTATCAATATTATGGTCCCTGGCCTCCTGCCAATGGAGGAGATAGGTGATGTTATTTAAAAATGTAAAATACAGTCCTTATCTGGCAGGGTTAACATTTAGTCTTGTTTTTGGGTTTTCTTTTCTTTTTTCTAAAGAGGCTCTGGAAATTGTCAGTCCTTTTCATTTATTGGGTTTTAGGTTTATAATGGCAGCAATTGTAATAACTTTATTGAAAATTTCAGGTTTTATTGAAACTAATTTTAGAGAAAAGTCAATCAAACCTTTAATTTTGATTTCAATTTTTCAGCCGGTTCTTTATTTTACTTTTGAAATTATGGGAATAAATTTTACAACCTCTTCACAGGCAGGACTTATGATTTCGCTGCTACCTGTGGCTGTCGCTATTTTAGCCGCTATATTTTTAAAGGAAATCCCCAGTCGTTTACAATTGTTCTGCATCATTCTTTCAGTTATGGGGGTTGGCCTGGTGATGGCTGTACAGGGGGAACTCGGGGCTGACACTCATTATCTTGGGATTATTTTATTAATTGGAGCAGTTTTATCAGGAGGATTTTATAATATAATTTCGCGTTCTATTTCACTCAATTACTCTCCTGTAGAGATCACCTATTTCATGTGCTATACCGGGGCTATTCTATTTAATATTATTGGTTTATATAGGTTTCAGGGGAGTTTAAATGCCTATGTGGAATATATTTTTAACCCACAAATTATTGCTTCTGTAATATATCTGGGAGCCCTTTCTTCTGTATTAGCTTTTTTTATGTTGAATTATGCACTGTCAAGGTTGCCAGCCAGTCAGGCTTCGGTTTTTGCTAATTTGACTACTGTGATTTCAATATTAGCAGGAGTATTTATTCGGGGTGAACCTTTTTATCCTCTGCAAGCAGTTGGAGCTTTACTTATTATATTAGGTGTTTGGGGTACTAATTATTTTGGTTTAAAAGAAGAAAGAAATACTTCTGCTTCAACCGGTTTTCAGGAGGAGTGATATTTTATGAAAAAAGTTATTGTCCGTGGCATTGCTGGTAATATGGGTCAACAGGCTGCTCAAACTGTAATCAATAGCGAAAATTTTGAACTGGCAGCTGGAGTTGATAGAAATCAAGTTGGTAATTTCATTAAAGATCTCCCTGACATCAACGGAGGTCCAGATATAAAAGTGAAATCCAATTTAGAAAAAACTTTAACCAAAAAAGAAGATTTAAATATAATGATTGATTTTACTACGGCCAGAGGACTTTTAGAAGCCGTTGAAACAGCAATTAAAAAAGATTTAAATTTAATTATAGGCACTACAGGATTGGATGAAGCTGAAAAAGAAAAATTATCTGAACTGTCAGAAGTACATGAGCAAAATATTTTGCTTGTTCCCAACTTCTCTCTGGGAGCAGTTTTACTGATGGATTTAGCCGAAAGAGCCAGTAAATATTTTTCCAGGATTGAAATCATAGAAGGTCATCACGAAGACAAAGATGATGCACCTTCTGGAACCTCAATAGCCACTGCTGAAAGATTAAAGGATTGCAACCAGTTACCAGGGGAAGATAATATAGAATTTAGTGTGGAAGATGTTAGAGGAGGAGAAGTAAATAATGTCAGAATTCATAGTTTAAGACTGCCTGGTTTAATGGCCGAACAGGAAGTGATTTTAGGAGGAAAAAGCCAGACTCTTTCTTTAAAACATCAGACTATAGACCGCTCTGCTTTTAGACCGGGAATTAAGCTTGCTTTAGAAAATATTGAAAATTTAAATGGTTATGTACATGGTTTGGAAAATTTGTTATAAGGAATGATAAATATGAGTTATGAAATTGCTGTTTTAGGTGCTACAGGTATGGTGGGTAGAGAAATTTTAAATCTTCTAGAAGAAAGGGATTTTCCGGTTTCCAATATTTATCTTTATTCTAGCAGTGAATCTGCTGGAGAAAAGATCGTTTTCAAAAATGATGAATTAGTAGTTAGAGAGCTTGCAATGAATGATATGAAAGATTGTGACCTTTATCTTTCTTCTTTACCGCGAAAAGTTAGCAAAAAATTTCTTCCTAAAATTAAAAACAATTTTGCAGGGTTGATAGTAGATAATAGCAGTGCTTTCCGCATGGATCCAGATATTCCACTGATAGTTCCTGAAGTTAATGGTGATAAATTATTAAATATGGGTAAATTTATAGCTAATCCTAATTGTTCAACTATTCAATTAGTTATGGTATTAAATAATTTACAAAATGATTTTGGACTCAAGAAAATTTTAGTCAGTACTTATCAATCTGTTTCTGGCAGTGGTGCAGAAGCTTTAAACGCTCTCAAAAAAGAATCACAAGATCATCTTGCAGACAAAAACAATGTTAACTCTAAATATTATCCACAGCAAATAGCTTTTAATTTGCTGCCTGCTATTGATTATTTTCATGATGATGGATTTAGCCAGGAAGAAATTAAGATGCGTCAGGAAAGCAGAAAGATTCTTGGTATTGAAGATTTAGAAATTAACTGTACATGTGTAAGAGTTCCTATTGAGTTTGGTCATGCCGAGTCGGTTTATTTAGAGCTCGAATCTGATTTTATGTTGAAAGAAATTTACAATTCACTTTCTCAAGCTCCCGGAGTGAAAGTTCTGGATGATCCTGAAAATGACATATATCCAACTCCTCTGCAAAGTGAAAGTTCAGATAAAGTGCTGGTGGGAAGAATTAGAAAAAATAGAGATAACAATAATGGACTGCATCTATATATCGTAGCCAATAATATAAGAAAAGGGGCTGCTTTAAACGCTGTACAGATAGCTGAAAAGTTTTTTGAAGAGGAGTGATGAGATTTGAATTTTATAGTGCAGAAATTTGGAGGAACCTCTCTTAATAGTGAATCAAAAAGAAAGCAAGCAAGAAAAAATATAATTGAAGAAGTGCAAAAAGATAATTGTCCTGTTGTAGTAGTTTCGGCCATGGGAAGAGAAGGACAGGCTTATGCTACTGATACACTTTTAGAACTTGTAGAAAATGGTGAAACTTTTATTCCTGAGCGACAGAAAGATTTGCTTCTCTCCTGTGGTGAAATAATTTCTTCGGTAGTTATGGCTAGCGAACTTGAAAAAATTGATTATCAGGCCAGATCTTTAACGGGATGGCAGGCAGGTATTACCACAGATGAAAGCTTCGGAAGTTCTCGCATTATTGAAGTTAATCCCAAAAGAATCATTGAATTATGGGAAAAAGAAATAATTCCTGTTGTGGCAGGTTTTCAGGGTATTTCTCCGCAGGGGGAAATCACCACTCTGGGAAGAGGTGGTAGTGATACAACAGCCAGTGTTTTAGCTTATGCTCTGGAAGCAGAGAGAATTGACATTTATTCTGATGTTAAAGGTTTTATGACTTCTGATCCTAAAAAATGTTCAGAAGCAAAGAAATTAGAAAAAATCACATACAATGAAGCCTGTGAACTTGCCTACCAGGGAGCCAAAGTTGTTCATCCTCGGGCTGCTGAAGTAGCTATGGACGGTGAAATTCCTTTGAATATTCGTTCTGTTAATTCTAACGGAAATAATAAAGGTACAACTATTGATTCTAAACAGGTAAATATAAAAAGTGATAAACCTGCTACAGGTATTGCCACCAGAAATGATATAATATTTATAGAAATTTACCCGGATAATGGAAAAAATTATGCTACAGGACTTAAAGTTTTTTCACTTTTAGCTGAAGAGGGAATTAGTGTTGATTTTATAAATATCAGACCAGAGAAAGCTTCTTTTGTAATTAACAATGAATTAACAGAAAGAGCTATAAATATTATTGAGAAGGGCGATTTTGAGTTTAACGTTTCCAGTGATTATTGCAAAATTTCTGTAGTTGGAGGAGGAATGACCGGACAGCCGGGTGTGATGGCTCGTATAGTTGAGGCTTTGTGTGAAGCCGGAATAGAAATTTATCAAACTACGGATTCACATACCACAATATCCTGTTTGATTGCTGAAGAAAAAGAGAAAAAAGCTGTAAAAGCTCTACATAATGCTTTTAATTTAGAGGAACATTAAAAATTGTTTAAAACTATTCAATATTTTGGAGGGATTGATTTATGAAAATTGGACCTCTTGTTACTGCTATGATAACTCCTTTTGAAAATAATGGTGATGTTAATTATAAAGAAGCTGTTAAATTAGCAAAATATTTAGTGAATAATGGTGTGGATGATTTATTGCTATGTGGTACTACTGGAGAAGTTCCTGCTCTGGAGGATAAGGAAAAATTGAAACTTATAGAAACAGTGGCTAAGGAAGTTGACGATAATACCAATATAATCGCAGGTACTGGTTCCTACAACACTTCTCACAGCATTGAACTAAGCCAGCAGGCTGCTGAAGCAGGAGCGGATGGGTTAATGCTGGTAGTACCTTATTACAATAAACCTCCTCAGGAATCTCTTTATAAACACTTTGCGACTGTAGCTAAAAACTGTGAGCTGCCAATTATGCTTTATAATGTTCCTTCCAGAACCTCACGAAATTTGACTGCTGAAACCACAATAAAATTGTCTGAAATTGATAATATTATTGCTATAAAGGAAGCCAGTGGAGATGTTGAACAGGGAGCAATGATTGCAGCAAACACTCCACCTGATTTTCAGGTATTAAGTGGAGATGATGGTTTAACTCTTCCGCTTATGTCAGTGGGGGGAGAAGGTGTTGTCAGTGTAGCAGCTCATATTGCCCCTTCTCAAATAAAAGCTATGATTAATAGCTGTATGGAAAATGATCTGCATAAAGCTAGAGATATTTATGAAAACTTATTGCCTCTTTTCCAGGCTATTTTCATAACCACTAACCCTATTCCTGTTAAAACGGCAATGAAAATGAAAAACTGGGACGTGGGAGGATTTAGATTGCCCCTTTCAGAAATGAAGGAAGAGTTTAAAATAGAATTAAAGGAAGTACTGAAAAATCATAATTATAAGTAATTATATACTAACATTTTAATATAAATGTTTAATAGTCATTTATAGAAGTGTTGTTTTTTTGTTTTATACAAGTTATAATAATTATAATACTTATTGTGCGTGGCTAAAATGAAACCAGTTAATTAACGATTGGTGAACGCGCGTGACTGGTTAAAAATTTCATGTCTAAGAATTTCTGTAAATTAGGCCTGACAGCCAAACAATTGTTCAATATAATTAAAAACTCAACAGTAGATTTTAAAAACAATTTCGGAGGTGTCTATTTATTAATGTCGAAAAGTAATAATGACGCAGTAAAAATGATTCCCCTCGGTGGTGTGGGGGAAATAGGCAAAAATATGATGATTCTTGAATGGAATGATAAAATGTTGATCATTGATGCTGGTGTAACTTTTCCTGAAGATGACCAATTAGGAATTGATCTGGTCATTCCAGAATTTGATTATGTATTAAATAACAAAGATAAAATTCAAGGTATTGTAGTAACTCATGGCCACCAGGATCATATTGGTGCTATACCCTATTTATTAGAGCATATTAATGTTCCCGTTTACGGGCCAAAGTTTGCTCTGGGATTATTAGAAGGTCAGTTAAAAGAGCATAATTTGATGGAACAAAGCACTCTCAAAGTAGTAAATGCTGGAAATAATGTTCAAGTTGGTCAATTTTCGGTTGACTTTATCAGAGTAAACCACAGTATTTCTGACACTTGTGCTCTAGCAATTCATACTCCTTTAGGGCCGATTGTTTATGCCAGTGATTTTAAATTTGATCATACCCCCATTGATGATGAAAAAGCTGATTTAAATAAATTGGCGGAATTAGGTAATAGTCATCCGGGAGTTCTTGCTCTTTTTTCTGATAGTACTAATGTAGAAAGAGATGGTTATACAGGTTCCGAAAAATTAATTAAAGAATCACTGGAAAATATATTTTCTAAAGCTGATAAAAGAATAATTATTGCCACGTTTTCTTCTAATATTCATCGCATTCAGCAGGTAGTTAATGCAGCTATGCGGCATAATAGAAAGCTGGTTATTGACGGAAGAAGTATGGAAAATAGTTTTGAAACAGCCCAAAAGCTGGGTTATCTTGATGCCCCTGATAACTTATTAATTGATATTAAAGATTGTAGTAATTATCCTGAAAATGAAATTGTCATGCTTACTACAGGTAGCCAGGGGGAACCGATGGCTGCTTTGACAAGGATGGCAAGAGGGGATCACTATCATGTTGATATTCATGAAGGAGATACAATAGTAATTTCAGCTTCGGCTATTCCCGGCAATGAAAAATTCATCGGTGAAACTATAAATCAGCTTTATAGACAGGGAGCTGAAGTTCTTTATGAAAAAATAGAAGATGTTCATGTATCAGGACATGCGAGCAAAGAAGAATTAAAGCTAATGCTTAATTTAACCAAACCTAAATATTTTGTACCAACCCATGGAGAATATCGACATTTATATCAACATGCTAATTTAGCTGAAAATTGTGGTGTACCTGAAGAAAATATCTATATAGCTGATATTGGAGATGTTATTGAATTTAGCCAGGATAAAGTTAGAAAAATCGATAAAGTACAGGCTGGAGATGTTTTAGTAGATGGCCTGGGTATTGGTGATGTAGGAAATATCGTACTAAGAGACCGGAAAACTTTATCCGAAGCAGGTATTATAATTGTGGTAGTTACTATAGATCAAAATGGTAAATTGCTTTCAGGACCTGATATAATTACTAGAGGTTTTGTATATATTAGAGAATCGGAAAAATTAATTGAGGATGCTACAGAAAGAGTTGAAGAAGCATTAAAAGAATGTGAAGAAAAACAAATTACGGAATGGAGTGTATTAAAACAAACCGTAAGGGATTCACTTAAAAACTATATATTTAACAAAATCAAACGCAAACCCATGATACTACCTATAATTATGCAGGTATAAAATGAACTTTATCATGGTCTGTTAAGAAAAGCTAATTGCTTAAATTTTATTGGATTTTCGAACCAAAATTAATGATATATAAAAATTGTGTTATAAAGCTTTATTTTTGCAGGATTTAGTGGAAACAAGAAGAATATATTTAACAAGTAGATTATTGATAAGCAAAATTAAAGGATATTGAATTTCTAATAAAAATTTTTATATAAGATTTATAATTATCCATGTAATTAATGAATAATCATAGCGATTTTAGAAGGCTTAATTTTAGGAGTGACTTTTATGGCAGGGATATTTTCTCCCGGGAGCAGAACACAAGAAGTTATTGGGATTCTGATTATAGCCTGGGGGATTTTTAGTATTATTGCTTTGCTTGAAGGAGCTGCAGGACTTGCTGGAGAAATTGCTGCTGATTTTTATATTTTCTTTATGGGAGAAGCAGCCGTAACACTTCCTTTTCTTCTTATTGTTCTAGGATATAAACTTGTTAAAGGTTTAAAAATTAAAGATTGGCAGATAAGAGCTTCAGGGTTTTTACTAGCTTACTTTTCCTCCCTCACTATTTATCATATAGGACAGGATTTTGCAAATTTGTTTGCGCAAGGTTTATTGGGGGAAGGGGGAGGTTTAATTGGTGGAGTTTTAGCGTATTTTTTTAATGAATTTTTTGGTTATGTAGGTAGTCATATTATTTTGCTATCTTTAACTACTATTGGCCTTCTGTTGTTTTTTGATATTTTTCTGCTCGATTTTATCAGACAAATTTCAACTGGCTCTGCTGAAATAATTAAAACTTCAAAAAGTTTTTTATTAAACTTTCGTTTAACAGAAATGTTAATTTCATGGGGAGAAGGGGTTAAAAAAATATTAAATAAAATATTTTATCGAGATAACTCAAAAAATATAAACAACCAAAACAATACTACTATAGTTGCTGAGACTGAATCAAATCCAATGGTTCAAAAAGAAAATATGTCAGATTCTGTAGATAATTCCGGGAAAGCTAATGGTCAGGAATTAAAAGAAGATAAAAATAAATCTCCCAATATGGAATCTGATTGGTCAGAAATTTTAGATGAAATAGAGGACAATGAAAAATATACAAAACCGCCTTTGAAATTATTGAAGGATGAATCAAACCCTGATGAAAAAGCCGAAAATAAAAGTGAATTATTAGAAAAAACTTTAAATAATTTTGGTATTAAAGCAAATGTTGTTAATGTTACTAAAGGACCCACTTTAACTAGATATGAAGTTCAGCCAGAAACCGGGGTCAAAGTAAGTAAAATCGTAAATCTATCAGATGATATAGCTTTATCCCTTGCTGCAGAAGATGTAAGAATTGAAGCTCCTATTCCTGGCAAATCTGCCCTGGGGATTGAAGTTCCGCAAAAAGGAGCATCATTAGTTAGATTAAAAGGAGTTTTGAATTCTGATAAGTTTAATTCAGAAGAAAAGGGAAAATTACAGATAGGTTTAGGCAAAGATATTGATGGCAGACCTGTGGTGGCTGATTTAACTGAAATGCCCCATCTTTTGGT
>CAYOFJ010000067.1:0-9084 GCA_964403065.1 uncultured Halanaerobiaceae bacterium
AAAGAGCTAGTTTTACAGTGGGGTTTAATTCTGGCAGAATTTTTTTCATGATTTTATTCATAAGTACTACCTCCTGAATAAATGAAATTCCCGAGATTTAGATATTATAAAATAGCTTTGTACATTTGCACTGCTGAAATTTCTGTCCGGAATGCTTAATATATTAAATTCTAGAGCAGGAAGTAAATGCCTGCCGACAAATAGGAAAGAAAAATCCCTAAATCATCCTGCATATATTTCACCTTTGACAGGGTGAAATTTCTGTTTTCACCGTGCTAAGGGTGAAAAAGATTCACCTTCTAAAATGTTTCCTGCAGCCAGTACCAGCTTATACCGGTGAATTCGTGCAGAATTTTGGTAGAGGTGCGGAGGCTGTGCACCCTGGGCAGCAGATTTCTAATACCTCCCGGTTGATCACGGGAGATAAACTCTGCCGGCACCGGAGTGATATCAGTGAAGTAACGGTCGAACTCTATTTCAGCCCGCCGCAGATGCCAGGCCGATGTCACCACAGCCAGGCTGGTGTCTGCTGAAATCTCTTCCCTGGCCAGCAGGGCAGTAGGGTGCTGGCGGGTATTGAGGGATTGGGATTCCAGCAGAATCTCATTTTCCTCAACCCCCAGTTCTACAGCAATAATGCCCATTAATTCCACCATTCTTTCCGGATCTTCTGTGGCCAGACTTCCCTGCAGTATGAGATGTTCGGCACCGGTTTCCTGAAAAATCTTCGCTCCCCGATACAATCTATGCATGGTGCCATCTCCGGGCAGATCCCATTCCGGCTGAGGACCGCGGTAGATGCCTCCGCTCAAAACAGTCACAGCCTGAAAACTTTTCTCTTCCAGCCCGGAAATTCTCGGCTGCACATAAGGGTTCTCCCACAGCTCCGCCAGATTGGAGGCGAACAGAGGAGTGCTGACAATCCACAGCAGCACCGCCGCCAGCAGCAGGAAGGAAACCACAAAGTTCGGCAATTTCTCTCTGCTATATTTATTATTTTTGCGCACATAAAAACCCAGATATACTAGCCCCAGTATCATAGCGGCATTGGCTAAAAACAGAGGGGACAGTAGAGCTTTAGCCATTGTTATCACCCTGTTAACTAACTTCAGCGGCTGAGTTAAAATTCCTGCCCGTATTTTAACCCGGGTCAGAATATAGGGAGAGCTGCCGGCGAAAACTGTAAAAAATTACTTCTATTTTTTGATATTTCCCTGTTAATCATGATATAATACCCCTGATAGAATAGTATTAATGAAAAGCAGGTTCTGGCAGGGGGAAAGGGGATAGGTTATTCCGAAATATAATGAAGGAAAATAATATAGATAGCCGCAAAAATACCGATGATAGTGAAGATGGCAGCGCTAATATTGAAAATTTAGATACTGACAAAAGATATATTAGTCCCGGGGCAGAAATTGCCGATGATGTTATCCTGGGTGAATATGTGAAAATCGGCCCGGAGGTAGTCATACGCGAGAACTGTGAAATCGAAGCGGGAGTGGAAATCAGGGGCCGTACTATTATCGGCCGCAATAATTACATAGCTCGTGGAGCTCTGCTGGGATTTGCTCCCCAGCATTTAGATTATAACGAGGAAGCGACCGGATTAGTCATAGGTGATAATAATTATATTGGCCCCCGGGCTACTCTGCACCGGGGAACTGAGGAGAGAGAACGCACTCTGATCGGTGACGGCAATTATCTGGCTGCCTACAGTCATATTGCTCATGACTGCCTGCTGGCAGATAATATAGAGATAGGAGAGTTTACTCAGCTGGGAGGTCATGTGGAAATAGGCAGCAGCTCTAAAATAGAAGCTATGGTGGGAGTGCATCAATTTGTTATGCTGGGCCGGGGAGCAGTAATCGAGTCTCAGTCCAAGGTGACTAAAGATGTGCCGCCATATTTAAAAGCCGGCGGTCATCCGGCAAAATTAACGGGGACCGGCAACTGTCCCACCAGTGAGATAAAGTTGAAAATTTCTCGCGCTTTTGAGCTGCTCTGCCGCTCTGAGTGTAATACCACTCAGGCTGTCGAGAAAATGCAGGACGAGCTGCAGGGGCCGGTTATTACTGAGTTTGTTACCTTTTTGGAGAATAGTGAACGCGGAATCTGTCGTTAACTACAGGAGGTTGTAAGAAAAGATGTCGAGAAAAAAAGTTGGCGTAATAGGGGTTGGCAGTATGGGGAGAAATCATGTCAGAGCCTATACTGCTTTGAGCCACATGTGTGAACTGGTAGGAGTTTATGATATTGACGAAGAAAGGAACAGAGAAATTGCGGAAAGTTATGGCATTAAAGCTTTTGCTTCAGCTCAGGAGCTGTTATCTGAGGTGGAGGCTGTAAACATAGCAACACCTACCACAACTCACTTTGATATTGCCCGGGAAGCGATAGATCGCGATATACATATTCTGCTGGAAAAACCCATAACCAACTCGGTAGAGGAAGCCCGGGAGCTGCTGGAGGAAGCTCACCGCAGAGATCTTATAGTTCAGGTGGGACATATCGAGCGTTTTAACCCTGCTATTCAGGCTCTGCCGGGTATTTTAGAGGATAAAGAAGTTCTGGCTCTGGATGTGCACCGTATGGGGCCCTATGATCCCCGGGTTGATGATACGGATGTTATTCAGGATCTTATGATTCACGATATGGATATCGTTACTTCCCTGGTTCCCGGTGAAATCAGCAATATTTCTGCTCACGGGCGCCGGGTTGCTTCCGAAAATTTCATAGATTATGCGGTGGCCAACCTGCGGATTGATGGTGGTGTTATTACTACTCTTACGGCCAGCAGGGCTACCAACAAGAAAGTGCGCCAGATGGCCATCACCACCAGTGAAACATATATCGAGCTGGATTATCTGCAGCGCAAAATTAAGGTGACCCGCCGTGGTGGAGAACTTTCCGACCGCAGCGGTTATCAGCGGGAAAATGAGCTGGAGGAAACCTATGGCAGTGAAGAGGAGCCGCTTAAGTCTCAGCTGGCTCACTTTTTACGATCAATTACCAATGGCACCCGTCCTCTCATTAATGGCAGCGATGGTCTGGAAGCATTGAAACTGACCAAGGAGATTCAGAGGCTGGCCTATCAGGATCTGGATTGTAAAGCTGAGACGCGGGTAAGCGGGTAAAATAGAGACGGGGGCTCAGTGTAACCACTCTATATAATATTAACTTTGATGGGATTTATTTCTGGATTCATATCTACATAATGATGAAATATGGCAAATTATTGGAAGATATAAAGCTCTATTCACAGGAAATTTTTCCTGTGTGCAGGTTTAGTTTTCGGCCAAAAAATAGTGTTTCCTTCGCGAAAGCTCTTCCATGAGCTTGCGCTCAGTCCGGCACATCCTGAGCCGGGGCACGATTTTTTGGCCGGGGCTTTGACCGGGGGTTCGAAAAATTTCTAGCATCATTTCGCTTTATATCTTCCAATTTATACAGATCAGCAAAAACTGACCATAAAGCTTGGTAATTTCACTCCAGGTCTACATGCCTGATGAACTATCTGCTATATGTTAGTTATACAAATAAGACACAAATAAGGGATACAATATATAATATATACATAAAGGGGATTACATATAATGATTCCTATAGCCAGTCCCAAGCTCGATCAGGCTGAGGAGAAGCAGATTTTAAAGGTGCTGGAAAGCGGTATGCTGGCTGCCGGGGAGCAGGTGGAAAATTTTCAGTCAGAATTTGCCGATTTTGTGGGAACCGAGCGGGCTATAGCGGTGGCCAACGGTACCTGTGCCCTGGATGTGGCTGTTAAGGCCAGCGATCTTTCCGCGGGAGATAAAGTTATAACTACCGCTTTTACCTTCATAGCCAGCTCCAATGCCCTGTTGTTCAATGATATTGAGCCGGTTTTTGTCGATATAGATCCGGAGACATTTAATATAGATCCTGAAGCCGTGCGTAAGGCGGCCGAGGAACATCCCGAAGCAGCGGGTATCATGGCAGTACATCTTTTCGGCCTCCTGGCCGATATGGAAGAGATCATGGATATTGCCGCTGAACATGACCTGACTGTAATTGAGGATGCTGCTCAGGCCCATGGAGCGGCCCTGCGGGGAAAGAAAGCTGGCAGCTTTGGTGATGCCGGCATATTTAGTTTTTATCCCACCAAAAATATGACCACAGGTGAAGGTGGGATGATTGTTACCTCTGATGAGGAGATGGCGCAGAAAGCGGCGCGGCTGATCAATCACGGCCGCAGCGATCACTACAAGCACGAAATGCTGGGCTATAATTACCGTATGACCGATCTGGCTGCTGCTATCGGCAGGAAACAGCTGGAAAAACTGCCGAATTTCAACCAGCAGCGCCGGCGCAATGCGCTCTATTTGAATCACAATTTACAGGAGCTGGATTGGCTGAAGGTTCCTGATGTGGACAAAAAATATTATCATGTTTATCATCAGTATACTGTACGGGTGCCGGCTGACTTCCGCCAGGATTTTATCGATCATCTGGAAGAAAAGGGAGTGGGCAGCGGGATATATTATCCCCGGCCTCTTTATCGTCAGCCCGTGTATGAAAAGCGGGGTTACGGTGACCTGCAGCTGGCGGAAACTGAGCAGGCCTGCCGGGAAGTCCTGTCACTGCCCGTTCATCCCGGTGTGAGTGATGAGGATTTAGAACAGATAGCCGCTGCTGTCAGAAGTTTTGAGCGGTGAACCTTTCCACCTAAATTAAAAATTTTCATAGAAGATGTTAGCTTCGCGTCGGATGGAGCTTTCTTTGGCGATTTTAGATACATTTTAGATCATAATGCTGTAAACTCCCGTGCTATCGGGGGTTTTAGCATATATTGTATTACAAAATGGGTGATTTTCTGACAACCCGGTTTTAATATGTTATAATATCCTAAAGATACTGCTGTGTTTGTAGATGTATCTTTGCGGTTTTTGGTCAGCAGTTTTAGCCGGAACAGCCGAAGAAATTGTCTGGGCAGGGCGAAACTGCTGTTACCAGCTTAAAAAACCGGTAGTTGTCGACAAAGGAGGATTATACTTTGAGTTATAAGTCTAGATATCGCGACTGGTTACTCAGTGATCATATCGATGAGGAGACCAGAGCTGAACTGGAAAGTATCGAGGACGATGAGGAAGAAATTGAGGAACGTTTTTATAAAGATCTGGAATTTGGCACCGGCGGCATGCGGGGCAAGATCGGAGCGGGAACCAACCGCATGAATAAGTACATTGTGCGCCGGGCCACACAGGGACTGGCCAATTATCTGGTCAACTATTTTGATGATATAGAAGAGAAAAAGAGTGCGGTAATTGCCTATGATTCGCGCTACCGTTCCCGCGAATTCGCCGAAGAAGCCGCCCTGGTGCTGGCCGGGAATGGCATAAAAGCCTATTTATTCGAAAGTCTCACCCCGACACCGGAACTTTCCTATGCGGTGCGGAAGCTGAGCACCGGCGCAGGTATTGTCATAACTGCCAGCCATAATCCGCCGGAATATAATGGCTACAAAGTTTATGGAGCAGATGGCTGTCAGCTGGTGCCTGATAAGGCGCGCAAGGTGATGGCCGAAATTAAAGAGATAAACAGTTTTTCCCTGGTGGAAAGAGCTGAATGGGAGGAAGCCGAGAAAGAAAATCTATTAGAAGTTATCGGAGAGGAAATGGAAAGTTCCTATTTACAGGAACTTAAATCGGTTCTACCCGATGTGGAACTGGCTGAAGAAAAGGGCGATGAGCTCAGCCTGATATATACTCCTCTGCATGGAACCGGCAACAGACCTGTGCGCAGGCTGCTGGGAGATTTGGGCTTCAAAGAGCTGGTGGTTGTGCAGAGACAGGCCGAACCCGATCCGGAGTTTTCCACCGTGAAACAGCCCAACCCCGAAGAGCGTCAGGCTTTTACTCTGGCTCTGGATGTGGCGGAAGGTTCGAATTCGGATTTGATTATGGCCACCGATCCCGACTGCGACCGCCTGGGAGTTATGGTGCCCAGTCCTTCGCGGGAAGAGGAGTATCGACTTTTGACCGGCAATGAGCTGGGAATATTGATGGCTAACTATCTGCTGGAAAGAGCAGATGATAAAGGTACACTGCCGGATAAAGGCACGATTATCAAGACGATCGTTACCACCGAGATGGTCGAGCCTCTGGCCGAAGAATACGGCTGTGAGGTAATGAATGTGCTGACCGGTTTTAAATATATTGGGGAAAAGATGACGCAGTTTGAAGAAGAAGAGCGCGAGTTTGTCTTTGGTTTTGAGGAAAGTTATGGTTATCTGGCCGGTACTTATGCCCGGGATAAAGATGCGGTCATCGCAGCGGCTCTGACTGCCATGTTGACCCTTTATTATAAGGAAAATGAGGGCATTAACCTGCTTACCAAGCTGGATGATCTGCGGCAGAAATACGGCTATTATCAAGAAGATGTTAAGTCTATCTGGATGGAAGGTAAAAAAGGTGAAGAAAAAATAGCGGCTGCTCTGGCCAGCCTGCGGGAAGATTATCCGGGCCGCATTGCCCGCAGTGGTGTGATAAGAGTGCATGATTATAAAGAAGGCAAAACAATCACCTGTGAGTCGGGTGAAGAAGAGGAGATCGACCTGCCGGAGTCCAATGTGCTGCAGTTCAGGCTGCAGGATAATTCCCTGATTACTATTAGGCCTTCCGGCACCGAGCCCAAGCTCAAGCTGTACTTTGCCGTCCGTGCAAACACCAAAGTAGGTGCCAGTGATCGCCTGGAAGATGTGCGGGGAGAATGTCTGGATATGGTTCAGGATATACTGGACTCAGTTTAATTCATTTTGACTTAATTCAACTGATTTTTATAGAGAAACAGGGGCACGCATGACTTTTAGCTGGCTAACTAAATAGTTTCATGGGTTTTTATTTGATTATTTAAATGAATAGCGTGCTGATAATTGATTCATGCTGCAGATATCTGCTGGAATTTGGCAGCAACTCTGCCAATCGTGTGGGGGAAACAAATAAATATACAGGGGGCAGATAATCATAATGGAAGTTAAAAAGGCGGTTATTCCTGCTGCTGGCTATGGCACCCGTTTTTTGCCGGCTTCTAAGTCGATTCCCAAGGAGATGATCCCGGTTGTGGATAAGCCCACCATTCAGTATGTGGTGGAGGAAGCAGTGGAGTCCGGCATCGAAGAGATTTTACTGGTAACCAGCAAGGATAAAGAGGAAATAGAGAACCACTTTGATTTTGATTATGAGCTGGAACAGGTGCTGAAGGAAAAAGGCAAAACTGAGCTGCTGGAAAGAGTTCGCACTGTTTCCGATTTAATCACCATACATTCTGTGCGCCAGAAAGAGCAGAAAGGTCTGGGGCATGCTGTAGGCTGTGCGGAAACTTTTGTGGGTGATGATTATTTTGCCGTCCTGCTGGGTGATGACATTATGTACAGTGAGAAGCCGGTGACGGAGCAGCTGATTGATCATGCCGAAGAAACCGGCTGTCCGGTAATCGGCTGTCAGGAAGTTTCCCGCGAGGAGATTCAGCTTTATGGCTCTGTAGAGTGTGAGGAAAGATCGGGCCGACGGGCCTGTGTGGCCAATCTGGTGGAAAAGCCGGAACCGGAAGCAGCTCCTTCCACCCTGGCTGTGCTGGGGCGGTATGTGCTGCCCCCGGAAATTTTTCCTATCTTAGAGAATACTCCTCCTGGCAAAGGGGGAGAAATACAGCTGACCGACGCCATCAAGACTCTGGCCGAAAGGCAGCAGGTAGAGGCCTACGATTTTATTGCCCGACGTTATGATGTGGGAAACAAGCAGGGTTTTTTAGAAGCTACGGTGGAATTTGCTCTGCGGCGTGATGATATAAAAGATGATTTTAGGGCTTATCTGCAGGAGGTTTTACAGGACTTTTAGCTTAGCTGCAAAAGAATAATTTTTTGTCTGATTTAGGGGGAATAAATTAATGCCTATCTGTGTGGACTGCCGACCTATTAAGCTGCTGCTGGCGCATGACTGGGGAGAAAAATACACTAACAGTTTATGTGATGAAGATCCCGGACTGGAAATTTTAAATGCTTATGACCGTGAGGAACAAAAAGAGGCTGCTCAGGAAGCCGAGATAGCTCTGGGTTTTGCCAGCAGTTTTGAGGTGGATGTGCTGGCAGAGTCCGATTCTTTAACCTGGATTCAAACCCTGACAGCCGGAGTGGATGATATTGTTATGTCTCCGGCAAGTGAAAAACTCAGTCGTAAAGGTATTGTACTTACCAATATGAGCGGGCTGCACCGCGATATTATAGCTGAACATGCCATGGGTTTCATTATTAACTTTGACCGGCGCTTTCACGATTACCGCGATCAACAGCGCCAGAAAGAGTGGGAACGTCTGGATATGAACTATATAACCGACAGCAGTCTGACAATTTTAGGTGTGGGCTCTATAGGTCAGGAGATCGCCGCCCGGGCTAAAGCTTTTAATATGGAAGTTACCGGAGTAAAGCGTGATACTACCGTGGGACTAAATTTTGTCGATAGAGTTTATCCACCATCTGAAATGGAAGCGGCTGTGCAGGACAGTGATTATGTGGTGGCGATTTTGCCCTATACTGAGGCTACGGAAGAGATAATCGATGCCGATGTTTTTGCAGCCATGCCTGACAGTGCTCACTTCATAAATGTAGGCCGTGGTGAAACTGTTAAAGAAGAAGACCTGCTGCAGGCGCTGGAAAAGGAAAAGATAGCCGGAGCCGGTCTGGATGTGTTTCAGGAAGAGCCGTTACCGGAAGACTCTCCTTTTTATGATTATGATAATGTGATCATTACTCCCCATGTGGCCGGCAGTTTCCCCGATTACTATGACCGGGCTTTTGAGATTTTTCTGGAAAATCTGCGGCGCTACCGAACAGATGAGGAACTGCTGAATAAGGTTGATTACGGGCAGGGATATTAAAATATAATTCAAAACAGATTGGCGCAGCTAGCATAATTGCCTTAAGTGTTAGAAAGCCATTTTTCTATTCGGGGGGCCAAAGATGAAGAAAATTTTAATCTGTTTATTTATAGTATTAATTTTTACCCAGACTGTAAATGCCCAAATCACAGTAGAAAGAAATTTTTCCTATGGTGA
>CAYOFJ010000068.1:0-9013 GCA_964403065.1 uncultured Halanaerobiaceae bacterium
ATGTTACTGACGATGGAAGCCGTAGAAGCAGGCGAAATATCTTTAGATGATACTGTAACCATCAGTACTAGAGCAGCTGACATGGGCGGGTCTCAGATATTTTTGGATGCTGGCAGCGAATTGACTGTAGAAGAATTGATGAAAGCTGTCACAATTTCTTCGGCCAATGATGCCACTTATGCGCTTTCCGAATATGTAGGTGGTACATACTCTTCCTTTGTGGAGATGATGAATGAAAGAGCCCGGGAATTAGGCATGGAAAATACAAATTTTGTTAATTCCACCGGACTGCCGGCAGAAAATCATTATACCACCGCCAGAGATATTACCAAAATGTCTCGAAAGGTAATTCAATATCCAGAAATAAGAGAATGGGGGCAGATCTGGGTTGATTATCTTCAGCTAGATGACCGAGAAGCGATGCTGGCCAATTTAAATCGATTGGTAAGAGATTATCCCGGAATGGACGGCATAAAAACTGGCCGCACAGAAGCGGCAGGTTATTGTCTTGCCGGCAGTGCTGAGCGAGATGATTTTAGATTGATTTCTGTGGTAATGAATGCGGATTCTGATGAAGAAAGACAGGATTTGACCCGTAGACTGCTTGATTACGGTTTTGGAAATTTTATTCAGGAGGTCATACTGGAACAGGATGAACTAATCCACAATATTCCTTTTCCTGGCAGCAGTCAGGGAGAAGTTAGTGCCAGGGCAGCAGAAGATTTGACTGCCGTAAGAGAACGGGGAGAAGAAGCTGATTTTGATAGAGGTGTGGAAATAATAGAAGATTTTGAGTTTCCAATTGAAGCTGGTGAGAAAATGGGAGAAATGATAATTTATCAGGACAATGATGAGATGAATAGGGTTGATTTACTGGCAGAGGAGGAAATCACCCGGGCGGGAATCATTTCCCGATTGCTGCGTGCTATAGGAGATTTGATAGGAAATATATTTTAAATTTTAATTTCACGTTTTAGACATTTAGGGCTGGAAGCTGTAGTTTTTATTGGTTATAGTCTGCTTATTGTCGGCCAGGAACTGTTTTAGTCGGAGCCGAAAATTAAAAGGGTTATGTATTGTGTCGGCTGAGAATTTTTGGGAGGTTTGAGTGGGATAATGTTGTTCTGGTTTATGCTTTTCTTGCTGATATTAGGAATTGCGTATCTGGTGCTATTTTATATCAGTAAAATGCGGAAAAATAGAGCTGAAGTTAAAACTAATAATAGCGACATCTCTTATGAGACTGCGGATAAATATGAGTTAGTGCAAAATCGTGCAGTAATTACTGGCGGGAAACACAAACCTTTACTTAGAACCTGTGAACAGTCTCCCCTGGTGATAGCTCACCGCGGAGGAGCTGGTTTAAAGCCCGAAAATACTATGCCGGCTTTTATTAACGCTGTTAATTTGGGCGTAGATATGCTGGAGATAGATGTAAGACTTACTGCTGATGGCAATCTTGTTACTCATCATGATTCTACTATAGACAGGATGTCAGATGGTCAGGGAGAAATATATCAAAAAACTTATCAGGAACTTAAAGAATTTGATTTTTCCGGAAGTTTTTCTGATACCTGTTTGCAATCTGGAGAGGAGAAGGTAGAAATAACTCTTTTACAGGATGTAATGCAGAAATTTGAAAATATGCAGCTGACAGTAGAGATTAAAGATGGAGATGAAAGAGGCAGGAAAGCGGTCGATGAACTTATGAAACTGGTAAAAAAATTTGCTTATGAAGATAAATTAATTGTGGGAAGTTTTCATGACGAAGTGCTAAAATATCTGAAGAATAACTATTCTGAAGATATTAAAATTTCCGCCTCAAAGAAAAAAGTGGCAGGTTTCTATCTTACTAATAAATTGAACCTGGACGGTTTGTGGAATTTTGATATAGCAGCATTGCAGATACCAACTACCTACAAAGGTTTTAAACTGGCCCAATCAGATTTGATTAAAGCGGCCCACAGAAAAAATATTGCTGTTCACTTCTGGACTGTAAATGACCCAGCAGAAATGAAAAGACTTATAGATTTAAATGCGGATGGCATAATGACAGATAGACCTGATGTTTTGCTTGATATTATAAAATAATCTGGGCTATATATATCTGCCTCCGGGAAGAATTAGACCGTTTTCTTATAATTCCCGAAGGCAGATATTATATTTATTCTGTAAATATCTGCAGGCTTAAACTTCAAACTTTTCTATTGATTTCTCCAGCTCTTCCGCCATTTCAGCCAGATTTTCAGAGGCATTTACAATCTCCTGAGTTGTTGCACTTTGCTGTTCACTGGAGGCAGCGACTTCTTCGGCATTGCTGGATGCTTCGTCACTAACGGCGGCTATTTCAGTCATGGCTGCACTTACTTCATTACTGTATGCGGCCATTTCTTGAGTTCTGTCAGCTATGTCATCAATTAGATTGGTGAGATTGCCTGCTGCTTTTTCTATAGCCTGGAAAGAATTTTCTGTGCTTTCAATAGCAGAAACACTGTTATCGACAACTTCTTCAGTTCTTTGAGCTGTATTAACAGCTTCTTCAATTTCAGTTTGGATTTCTTGAATTAAACTGGCAATTTCTTCTGAAGCCTGTCCTGACTCCTCTGCCAGCTCTCTTATTTCATCAGCTACAACATTGAATCCCTGTCCAGCCTGTCCGGCTCTAGCTGCTTCGATAGCAGCATTTAAAGCCAGCAGATTGGTTTGTTCCGAAATACTGTTGATGAGTTCAATAATGTCTCCAATTTCTCGAGATAAATCCCCAAGACGATTAATTTTGTCGGCAACTTCCTGAGATTGTTTGCTGACTTTGTCTATTTCCTGTATAGACTTTTTAACAGATTTATTGCCTGCGGATATATTATCTAAAACATTATCAGCTTGATTATCCATGTCTTCAGTCATATTATCTACATTATTAATTTGCTGACTGAGACTTTTAACATTTTCTTCAGTTTCATCTATCTGGGCGGATTGTTCTTCTGCTCCGGAGGCAACTTCCTGAATAGCAGTACCAACTTCCTCAGCTGAAGCAGAAATTTCTTCGCTGGTAGCCGAGAGTTCCTGGCTGGCTGAAGATAGGTTGTGAGTAAGATTTCTTACCTGGGAAATTATATCTCTAAAATTATTTTTAAGATCATTTAAAGCAGAGGCAAGAACTCCCACTTCATCATTGTTGTTTAGTTCTAGATCTTCCAGTTTTAAATTACCCCCGGCAATATTTTCGGCAAAATTGGTGGCTTTTCTGATTGGTTTTGTAACTTTCTGAGCCGCGGCTAAAACTGTGATACTAACCAGTATAATGATTGCGGCTGAGGCCAATAATATGCCCCGGCGGAAATCAGCCATTTCCTCCTGGACCTGAGCTTCATCATAAAATATCTGTAGAGAACCTAATTCTGTTTCGTCTCCGGAAATAATTTTGCTTTCCAGTGAAAAAATGTTTTCCTGCTGTTCTAATTCCGTCGGTTCGGTAATATTTTCAGGCATTGCTTCCTGGCGAGTAAATTCTAATTCACCATCAAAATAATCTAACTCTATATGTAAAAGATTATAACGATTATAAAATTCATTTATTTCATTTTCCAGTCCTTCATCATCTCCATGCCAGATAGGGCTGGCGCTGGAAACAGCTATCCTATCGAATTCACGTTCAATATTTTGGTGAAAATCTTCTCTAACCCGGTTTTCCTGGTAATTAAGTAAAATGAAAACTACAACTACAAAGGAAATTATAAGCACTCCGATAGTAGCAAACAAAAACTTATTTCTAATACTGTTGAAAATTTTGTTCCACATATAATATTCAGCTCCTTAATAAAAGTTTAAAATTTTACTTTAAAATATAGAAAATTAATCTAAATATTTATAAAAAATTAGAGGGTTTATACTATCATAATTATTTCATTTTAAACAAATAACAGAAAATAATTTATGTTTATCCATAAAACACATAAATATAATAACAACAATAAAGTATTAATTCAATACCGGGTACTTACCAGAGTAATTGATAAAGCCGATGTTAAATGATAAGATAGTCTCAACGGCATGAATATATATTCGTGACATAATAAGATACAGGAATTTTTTGTGGGAAATTCGCCAGGCTAAACTGGAATTCAAGTATTTCAAAACAGTAATTTAATAGTATGAGGAGGGCGGAATACACATGCCAGCAAAATATAAAATTTTACTTACAATTTTTATTGTTGTACTTGCTTTAGGGGTTGGTGTTTTCCTTTCCTATCAATATCAAAATGTTATACAGGAGGATTTTGAAGAAGTAGAAAGAACAGAGGAACCGGAACCAGAAGCTAGAACTTTAACCTGGGAAGATATTTCTTACCGGGAGGAAAACAGTGTTCCGACTTTATTGGTTACAGGAGAAGATGGGAAAAGGATACTTTCAGAAAATTATCCCTCTCACCCAAAAATTTCTCCAGAAGGCAATTATTTATCTTTTGTTGCACCTTCTGAATGGGAGCAGATAGGGACTTTATATAAATATGATTACAGTGAAGATGAAATTATAACTCTCGTAGAAGGAGAAGATTTACCCGATCAGCATACAGTTAAGAAGTTTTGGTGGTTGGATGAGGAGATTAAAATTTTTATAGGTGGATTCAGTTACGGAACTGTATCAGTAGGCGGGACTTTATATGCTCAAGATTTGCAGTCCGGGAAGATGGTAGAAGTATTTGAGCCCACAGAAAGAAGGGAAGTAAAAGATATTGATATCGAGAAAGCTGAAGGTGAAATAAAATTGCAGATTGCAGAATTTGATGAGGACTTTATTGATTACGAGATAATAGTTGAATATATTGAGATTGATAGTATATATGAGCAGCTGGGTGAATAGCTGCTGTAATAAGTGGTTATATTTGCCTGATGTTCTGTAATTATGGCTGTAATGCCAGGACAATCGGGAGGTGTTTTTAAATGTCGCCCCTTATTTATTATGGTCTGGGCACAGTATTTGTATTTTTGGGTCTGGTCTTTTTTTCAGTGGGCAGTATTTTAAGTGGTGGATTATCCTTTTTAATAGGTATTTATATTGTTAATCGTGGTGTGGTGGTAAGCAGAGATCGATATGAAGGGGCCAGAAAATTTGCCGAAGCGGAAAAAGAAACTGCAAAAAAAAGAACCGGAGAGACTGCTTCGGGACTTAAACCTCAATCTGGAAATCCAGAAAAAAGTAAAAGTGAAAAGGAGATTAAAGATGAAAATAGTTAAGTTTCAAACATCTGAAGCAAATATATTTTATGGCAAGCTGGAAAATGATGTGATTTCCAGGATAAAAGGTAATATTTTTCTTGATTTTAATATAACTAATGACGAGTATAATAGAAAAGAGGTCAAATTGCTTGCACCAATTTATCCACCTAATATTATTGCGGTGGGTTTAAATTATTATGAACATGCCCGGGAAACCGGCCATGAAATACCGGAGGAGCCTGTTTTATTCTTAAAAGCTACGACCAGTATTACAGGGCCTGAAACAGAGATTAAACTTCCTAAAATAGCGCCTGAGCGGGTTGATTATGAAGCTGAACTGGGTATTATTATTGGCAAAGGAACCAAAAATATCGCTCCGGAGGAGGCCGAAGAGGCGATATTTGGTTTCACCTGTGTAAATGATGTGACGGCCCGGGACTGTCAGAAAAATGATGGCCAGTGGGCCAGAGCAAAATCTTTTGATACCTTTTGTCCGGTGGGACCTGAAATTGCAACCTCCCCGGGATATGAGGATTGCCGAATTAGCAGTAAAGTGAATGGTGAAAAAAGACAGGAAGCCAGCACTGCCGACATGATCTTTTCAGTACCGGAGATAGTGAGTTATTGTTCTCGCAATATGACTTTACTGCCTGGCACTCTTATTACAACCGGTACCCCAGCTGGTGTAGGGGTGGGTTTAAATCCTTCGCGTTATCTGCGGGCAGATGACAGGGTGGCGGTAGAAATTGAGGGAATTGGCAGATTGGAGAATAGGGTTAGCAGGGAATAGATTAGAGAGATAACTGAGTGGAGGGGAGTAATTTAAATAAGAATAGAAGGTAAAAAACTTTTATGATATGTAGCACAAAATACCATCATGATTACCCTTGTAAAATATAAAACAAAATATTATAATATAAAACACAAAGAAGATTATTTTTTTCATAACTACATAAAACTATGTTTTGCTTTATAAAACAAAAGGTTTGAGAATTTGTATTTACAAAATGTAAATAATAAAAAAATATTATTAAAGGAGAAAATAATGAGTAAATTTCAAAAGTTCAATTTTGGCAATAAAAATGAATTTCTGGAAAAAATAGATGAATTAGGACTTGAAATAGGTTGGTCAAATGATATTGATGTACTTTTCGAAGGGTTGAGTTTTAAATCAGATAAAAAAATTCATAATAGGTTTGCAATTCATCCTATGGAAGGGTGTGATGCAGAGAAAGATGGCAAACCTGGCAAACTAACTGAAAGAAGATATCTTAAATTTGCTAGAGGGGGAGCTGGATTAATTTGGTGGGAAGCTACTTCTGTGGTTCCGGAAGGAAGAAGTAATCCACGGCAATTATTACTAAATAAAGATAATTTAGATGAATTTTCGGCGTTAATTGATAAAATCAATAATGAAGCTATAAAAGAAAATGAATATAGACCAATTAATTTGTTGCAATTAAATCATTCTGGACGGTATTCTTCCCCGCGTGGCAAAAAACAGCCTATTTATTTATTTAATGATCCATATACAGATAAAATAGCAAACATTACTGAAGATCATAATGTTGTTGAAGATGATTATTTAAAAGAACTAGAAGAAAAATACTTTAAAGCTGCTAGATTTGCCAAAAAAGCTGGTTTCGATGGTGTAGATATTAAGGCCTGTCACAGGTATTTATTATCAGAAATGTTAGCTGCACACACTAGAAATGGAGAATTTGGTGGTAACTATCATAATAGGGTTAAATTAATAATGAATATAATTGAAAGAATAGAAACTTTTATAGATGATTTGATTATTGCAGTAAGGATAAATGCTTATGACTGTATTCCGTATCCTTATGGGTGGGGAATGAAAAAGGAGGGCTTAAAAAAAGATTTAACTGAGCCTATTAAGTTAGTCAAAGAACTGGCAAAAAGTGGAGTTGAAATCTTTAGTATTACAGCTTCTGATCCCAGAATAAAACCTCATATTGTTAGACCCTTTAATAGACCAGTTAAGGAGGGAGAGATCCCTTCTGAGCATCCATTAGAAGGATGTGCTCGATTGTATAATTTGACGGAAAAGATACAAAAAGAAATTCCAGAAAAAATTGTTCTGGGAGCGGGATACAGTTGGTTGAGGCAATTTTTTCCATATGCGGCTGCCAGTAACATTATAAATAAAAGAGCAAAAATGGTAGGATTGGGAAGAATGGCTTTTGCTTATCCTCATTTCGTAAATGATCTTAAATTTAATAATAGATTAAATAAAAATAGGGTATGTGTAGCATGCAGTAAATGTACTGAGCTAATGAAAAAGGGTGGGCCCACTGGATGTGTAGTTCGTGACAATAAATATTTAAATATATATAAAAAAACTGTAAAAGGTTAAATCATAACTTTCATAGGAGGTGTTAATTTCGAAAATTAGATAAACTTATCATCAAATTATAATGATTGGTTAAATTAAGTCTTATAAGATTTAAAAAAATGAAAAACTTTAGGGGGTTTATTAATGAGAAAAACTAATAAGATTTTGCTTTTTTCGGGAGTGGCTTTATTATGCTTTGCTTTGGTTTTCGCCAGTGTCAATAGTGTCGAAGCTGCTGATGAATTTCCGGAAGAAGATTTTGAGCTTATAATTCCCTGGCCGGCTGGTGGATTTACGGACGTAGCAGTTAGGCCTATAGGTGATTGGTTGGAAAATTATTTTGGAGAAAGTGTAGTTGTTAATAATATTGAAGGCGGTGGGGGAGTAATAGGCTCTAAAGCTATTGAAGAGGCTGATCCGGATGGTTATACATTTGGAACGACTTCTATTTCTACAATAACTGCAAAATTGACTTCTCCTGATCCGCCCAATATGGATAAGGTGGACACTATAGCCCAAATTTTCACTAATCCTGCAACTTTAACAGTTCATGCTGATAGTCAATGGGATACATTTGAAGAGTTTATAGATTATGTGGAGGAAAATCCAGGTACGGTAACTGTGGCCAATACAGGTGTAGGGGCCAGTGTGCATATTTTTGCAATAGCTTTTGAACAAATGGCAGATATTAATTTTGTTCATGTTCCTTATGATGGGGCCGGTCCTGCCACTACTGCTCTTGTAGGTGAGCATGTGGATGCTACATTTAATACATTACCTGATGTTGCTGACCATGTAAGAGCAGACAATCTGGAAATGTTAGCTATCGCCTTGGAAGAAAGACATGAGGATTTTCCAGATGTACCGACTTTTCAAGAATTGAATTATGACTATACCATGGGAAATTATACAGGATTTGTAGCTCCCGAGGGAGTACCTGAAGAACGTATAGAAATCTTAGAAAGTGCAGTCGAAGAAGCCATTGTAGAGGATGAGGAAATCAGAGAATTTTTATTCGAACAGGGGTATACCCCAGAATTTTTAAACAGTCAGGATTTTAGAGAAAAAGTAGATGAAATTGATGAAGAAATTGATATGATGGTAGAAGAGGGTATGATACCTATAGAAGTAGATGAGTAAGAATTGACAGATCATTAAAGACAAGTTAGAGATTATACGGCGCTGCTTAATTATTTTTATTTATAAATTTAGTAGCAATAAAGCAGCGCCGTAGTTTTTCTCTGGGGGTTTAGAAATGTTAAAAAGTGTATTAAAAGATTTAGCCAAAGACAAAGATTTTTATGTGATTGTTTCTTTATATACATTGTCTATTTATATTTTTTATGTGGCAAGGCAATATCCCACCACTCCAGGTGTTCCGAGAGCACAAAACCCTGGTTTTTATCCTATGTTGATATCAGGGATTTTGTTTTTGTTAAC
>CAYOFJ010000069.1:0-9005 GCA_964403065.1 uncultured Halanaerobiaceae bacterium
ACGGTTTAATTGTAAACAAACAAACAGAAAAAGACAATAATTCAAAGATGTTGAGTAGATAAGCAAAGAGTTTGGTATTAAGCAAAGTGGTTAGTATTAAATATATCAAAAACCCCGGGTGTTTCCCGGGGTTTTTTGAATGATTAAGTTGTGAAAAAATTTTGGAAACCCGGTCATGACTATAGGGCAAAAAATTGTGCCTGCTGCTATGTATTCCAACCTCTTTCCTCTAATATCTCGATATTTTCGGCACCCGTTTGTTTTTTCACCTGCTTCTGTTTTTGTTTTTGAGTAACCAATTCTTTAATGGCTACAGCGGCAGTTCGGGCAGTTATACTCTCAAATATAGCCAGGTTTATAATTTCAAAAATGCGCTCTTCTTTATCCTGGGGAGGGCCAATAATATCGATTAATAACTGATCAAGTTCAGCGGCATCATTATTTTTAGCGGGAAAGTGGTCAGTTTCGCAAAAAATTTGTTTGCGAAGTGTTATAAGTCTTTCTACAGTTTCCGTTCTACCAAGCAATATTAATCCTCCTCATAGTTGGTTTCCCCTTTAAAAACATCACTATTTATCCCTCCTCTGTTCTGGTAACAATTACCACTTTCCTTCTTCCGCCTGACGTTTGCGATAGTCAGTCTGGGGGGAGGTCTGAAAACCGTGTTTGTAGCCGGCTACCATTTTATTAACTCTGGAAGCGAGGTTGCGGGCAATAATTTGCAACTTTTCATCTTCTATAGGGGAAGAGCTTTCATCCAGAAAGATTTCAAAGTTATAGTTGGATGTAAAAATGGTGGCCAGATTATTTTTCAATCTGTAATCAACCCAGTAAAGCAATATTTCCAGGACAAAAGGGGTATATCTCGATTCATTAAAAATATCATCCAGAACTACCAGCCGGGCATTTTTAGCTCTTTGAAAAAGTCTTGATTGTTCGAAATCTTTATTTTCTCCCTGAATATCATTTTTAATGTCCATTAAACCTTCCGAAACATTGATAAAATATACCGGTGACCAGTTCGTATTATAGGGAAAAACTCCGTACTGCACAACTTCTTTATTTTCATATTCTTCTTCGGCTATCTGTCGGGCTGCTAATTTTAGGGCAGCAACAGCGAGGTGAGTTTTGCCTATCCCGGGATATTTACTGTATAAATAGACTGACTGAGGTAGGTCCATGGCAGTTTTTATATTGTTGGCAAACTTTTTAAATTTGCTCACTATCTGTTTATTTTCATGAGATAGAATATCAGTATTAAAGTTTTCCAGAGTACAGTCTTTAAATAAAGGATCGATATTGGCATTATCGATGATATGTTCATATAAGCGCTCAACCATGCTTTCTTTGTCTACTTTTTCAGTTCCAGTCTTCTCGCTGGTCGAGCTCTTCGAAGTCCTGGAGTTTATCTCTTTTTTCTTTTTCTTTATTATCTCCTGAAATTTGTCTTCCATACTCTGATTGCTCTCCTTTTTGCTGTTGATATTCAGCCAGAGTGGTAATATGTTCTTCACATAAATTATTAAGAATACTCTGGAGATAGGCCAGAGGATTTCCCTCAGCTGATTTTGCCGTATAATTAATAAGTTCTTCGATTAATTCTAACTCAATTCCGCGCTCTAAATAAGCAGTTAAGTGAGTAAAGTCAGAAGGTGTGAGAGGACGGCCGGGAAAAGTGTTATTCCAGACAGCAATCAACCTGTCTTCACTGCTGTCAAAATTTTCGCTGTCGGCTTTGATTTTTTTCTGGACAGTTGCGACGCTTTCCTCGGGTAAAATCAAATCAACTTCAATTTTTCTGTCAGGATCAAATTCGATTAACTCGATGAAATTGTGTTGATCTAAGTTCTGTAGTATGTTAAAAATAGACTCAAAGGGAAGGGAAGTTAATCGCGAAAATTTCTCAGGTGTGATTATTACTTTTCTTGATTTTTCTCTTTCGCGCCATAAGGTGATGAGTGCCATTTTGTCTGCTGTATCAAGATCTTTGTTCGCCCAGATGAACCCCGGTATTTCAATCATTTTAACATTTTCTAATTCCTCATTCATGAGCAGACCTCCAGCAATTAAAAACTGTAAAAACAACGTATAATAAATATACCACAGAGAAGGGTAAATTTCAATATATGATACCCCCCAATTAGAATTGTATTTTATGCATAGTTATGTTAAAATGATTAAGGATGAATGGAAAGAAAGTTATATAGATAGTTTAATAAGAAATAGCCCAATAATTCGGGCAGGTTTATCTGTAAACCGGATTAGTCCTAAAAATATTTTTTATTCTGTTTATTTAACTTAAATATCAGGAGGTGAAAACTGGCTATGATGGTTCTGAGGGTGCTTCATTTGTTAGTCTCTATAGGTGTGATCGTAGGCGTATTATTACAATCAGGAAAGAGCGCAGGTCTTTCCGGTACAATTGATGGAGGAGCTACAGAATTCTTTGGTTCCTCAGGTAGAAGAATGGAGCAAAAAATTAATAAAGCTACCGGAGTAGGTGCAGTCGTATTTATGGTTCTATCTTTAATCCTAGCTGTGGTTTAATAGATAATTTTTATGCTGGTTGATTTCTCGGGATATCTATAAATTTTATCAATCATAAAATGTTAGCGGTCGTTGACCGCTGCTTCTCTTTTTTTGAGCAAAAAATGGAAAAAACTCTCTTTAAATAACCATGATATATATTAACTATATTTTAACCAGAATAAAAATATAGAGCCCTGCCAATTAATAGTAGTTGACAGGGATTAGATGAATCTATTATTAAATTTAATAAATAAAAATATATAAAACAGAAAAAATAAGGAAAATAATCAAACAAGGAGGACAAGGGTAAAATGGAGATCTTAGTTCCCCCGGCTGGTATCTTAGCTCTACTATTTGCTCTCTTGAGGGCCAGAAAAGTTCTAAAGGCAGATCGCGGTACTGACCGCATGAAAGAACTATCAGATTCTATAAATGAAGGTGCCATGGCCTTTTTAGGACGAGAATATAAGAATCTGGCTATTTTTGTGGCTGTTGTGACTGTAATTATAATTCCCACTCTGGGATGGCAGACAGCTGTTTCCTTTATTTTAGGAGCGATTTTCTCTGGACTTGCTGGATTTGTCGGTATGCAGATTGCAACCAAGGCCAATGCCCCTACAACTCAGGGAGCCCGCTCCAGTTTGAACGAAGCGCTTGACATTTCCTTTGCTGGTGGTTCAGTAATGGGTATGACAGTTGTAGGTCTGGGCACGTTAGGTCTGGGTGTGCTTTACATACTCTTCTTCCATAATGTTGAATATATTAGAGGTTTTGCTTTTGGAGCCAGCTCCATAGCACTATTTGCCCGTGTAGGTGGAGGAATTTACACCAAAGCTGCAGATGTGGGAGCTGACCTGGTAGGTAAAGTGGAAGAAGACCTGCCGGAAGATGATCCCAGAAATCCGGCGGTTATTGCCGACAATGTAGGAGATAATGTCGGAGATGTAGCAGGCATGGGCGCCGATTTGTTCGAGTCTTTTGTAGGTTCTATTGTAGCTGCAATGACCCTGGGTACAGCTTTAGGAGAAGAGTATGTTGTATTGCCGCTGCTGTTAGCTTCTCTAGGGATTATTGCCGCAATTATTGGCACTAAATTTGTGAAGGCCAAAGATGGTGGAGATCCGGCTAAAGCACTTGATCGAGGGTTAAATATAAGTTCCGTAATTACACTGATTTTTGCTTTTATCCTCGTCTGGTTCTTGCTGCCTGATCTGGGAGTATTCTGGTCTATACTGGCAGGACTGCTGGTAGGTATAGCAATCGGTAGAGTCACAGAATATTATACTTCCGAAAAATTTGGACCTGTAAAAAGAATAGCCGAGCAGTCTCAGTCCGGCACCGCTCCCAATATAATTGCCGGTATAGCTGTGGGTATGCGCAGTACTTTATTCCCCATTCTGGCTATTGCCATCGCTATATACGTTTCTTATGCCATGGCAGGCCTTTACGGTATAGCCATGTCAGCGGTAGGAATGCTCTCTACTATAGGAATTTCACTCAGTATTGATGCCTACGGTCCAATAGCAGACAATGCCGGCGGTATTGCCGAGATGGCCGAACTTGATTCTGAAGTTAGGGAAATTACAGATGAGCTCGACTCCGTAGGAAATACTACAGCAGCTATAGGTAAAGGTTTTGCTATAGGTTCTGCTGCCCTGACAGCACTTTCTCTGTTTGCAGCTTTTTCCGAGGCAGTTGAGCTGGAAATCATCAGTTTAACAGAACCCCAGGTAATAATTGGTTTATTTATCGGAGCGATGATGACATTTCTCTTTTCTGCTCTCACCATGGAAGCAGTCGGAGAGGCAGCATTTGAAATGATCGCAGAAGTCAGAAGACAGTTCAAAGAAAACCCGGGTATTCTGGAAGGAACAGTTAAACCTGATAGCAAAAGCTGTATAGCAATAAGTACTAAAGCTGCACTAAAACAGATGATTCTACCCGGTTTACTTGCGGTGGTAGTACCCGTTTTAATAGGTTTTTGGAGTGTAGAAGCTTTAGGCGGACTTCTGGCCGGTGCTCTTTCTACCGGTGTATTACTGGCTATTATGATGGCCAATGCCGGTGGAGCCTGGGATAATGCCAAAAAATATATTGAAGCAGACAATTATGGTGGCAAGGGAACCGACACTCATGCAGCCTCTGTTGTAGGCGATACAGTCGGTGATCCTTTCAAGGACACTTCTGGTCCATCATTAAATATTCTTATTAAGCTTATGACCATCGTATCCCTGGTTTTTGCTCCCCTGTTCATCTAAAGCCAGGCAGGAGGTGTGTAGAATTTGGATTTTGAAGACGATAGTTACTGTATAGTCTGTGGGGAAGAGAATCCCCTTTCTCTAAATTTAGATTTTGCCGATATGAATAGCGAAAATGGACGGGTTAAAGCGGAATTTACCCCACATGAGGAACTGGCTGGCTTTAAAGGGGTAATGCACGGTGGAATTATCAGTACTCTGCTGGATGAAGCCATGGCTAAAGCTATATACCGGCAGGGATGGCAGGCTGTCACGGCTGAAATGACTGTCAGATATGTTGATCCGGTGCGCCTGGGCCAGCGGATAAAAGTTATAGGCTGGATACAGGAAAAACGCAGAAGAATCATTGAAACTTCAGCCCGAATTGAAAGTAAAATGGGTGATGAACTGGCCCGGGCCAAAGCCCGGTTCATTCTCAAAGGTAAAAGGAACGATGGTTGTTTAGGAGGAGATAACAATGGAGATAACTAGAGAAGAAGCTCTGAATATGGTTGAGGAAAATATCAGCGAGGGAAATCTGGTTAAGCACTGTCTGGCAGTAGAAGCTGTTATGCGCAGGCTGGCCGAGCATTTTGATAAAGATGTAGAAAAGTGGGGTTTAACCGGTTTGCTGCACGATATTGATTATGAAGAAACAGCTGATGATGAGGAACAACACAGTCTGGTTGGGGCCAAAAAACTGGATGAATTGGGAATGCCGGAAGATATGGTAGAAGCAGTTAAAGCCCATAATCATGCTCACGGAATTCCCCGGGAAACTTTGCTGGCCAAAGCTTTATATGCCAGTGATCCTTTGACAGGTTTGATTGTGGCGGCCGCTCTCGTACATCCGGAAGAAGACCTAAATGCTGTAGATACAGAATTTGTGTTAAATCGTTATGAAGAAAGTTCTTTTGCCAAAGGCGCCGATAGAGATGTTATAGCCAGCTGTACGGAAATGGGACTGGAACTGGAAGAATTCGTATCATTAAGTTTAGAAGGAATGCAAAATATAACGGAGGAACTGGGGTTATAATTATGTCTGCAAGGCTGGAAATAAAAAGATTTTTCGAGGAAGAAGCGCAAAAACCGCTTTCTCTGGAAGAACTGACTCAGGAATTTGATATACCCAGAGGTCCGCGCGAGGAGTTTGTGAAAGTGCTGGAATCTCTGGTTCAGGAAGGGTTTTTGTATGAAAGCAACCGGGGCCTGTATGGAGTTCCAGAAAAGTTTAATCTCATAAGAGGCCGGGTAGATAGAAACCCCAAAGGTTTTGCATTTTTACTACCTGATAATCCGGAAAGAGAAGATATATTCATGAGCTCGGATAATTTGAATGGGGCCATGAACAATGATAAAGTGCTGGTCAGAATTCTGCCCCAGAGTCATGGAGAGAAGGACGAAGGTGAAGTCGTTAAAATACTTGAGCGGGCCAATAAGCATATTGTCGGAGTTGTGGACAGCTATAAACGTTATGGCTTTGTAATTCCCGATAATCAGCGCATAAACACCGATGTTTTTGTGCCCGAAAGTAAAATGGGAAAGGCTGAGGAGGCTGACAAAGTAGTAGTTAAAATCACCCGCTGGCCGGAGAGAAACCGCAATCCAGAAGGTGAAATTGTGGAAATTCTGGGCAAAAAAGGTGAAAGCGGGGTTGACCTGGAAGCCTTAATTAGACAGTTAGACCTTCCCCAGGAATTTCCGGATGAGGTTGAAAAAGCTGCCGAGGAATTAAGTGCTGAAATTCCCCAGGAGGAAATCGAGCGCAGGAGGGACTGCCGCGATTTAACTCTCTTTACCATAGACCCTGACGAAGCTAAAGACTTTGATGATGCGGTCTCTATAGAAAAGATTTCTGATAATAAGGTGAGACTGGGAGTTCATATTGCTGATGTAAGCTATTATGTAGAGGAAAATTCGATTATAGATGAGGAAGCTTACAGACGGGGAACGAGTATTTATTTGGTAGACAGAGTAATTCCCATGCTGCCGGAGAGATTGTCCAACAATTTATGCAGTCTGCGTCCCCGTGAAGACCGCCTGGCATTGAGTGTATTTTTAGAATATAAACTGGATTCTTTTGAACTGGAAGATTATGAGATTTCAGAAACTATTATCAATTCTAATTACCGTCTCACTTATGATGAAGTGCGGGAAATTATTGTAGATGACAAAGAATCCACCAGAGAAAAGTACAGCGAGATTGTGGATAATTTAGAATTGATGGCTAAATTACGTGAAAAACTCATAGGTGGCAGAAAATTAAGGGGAACTATTGAGTTTGAATTTCCCGAAGTAAAGGTAATTCTGGATGAGCAGGGCAGAGCAGTGGATTTAGAAAAAAGAGAGCACGGTGTTCCCGAAGAGATGATCGAGGTTTTTATGATAGCCGCCAACAGGGTAGTTGCCGAGGAAGCTTACTGGCGAGAAGAGCCCTTTATTTATAGAGTTCATGATAATCCGGATCCGCAGAGTATTCAGCAGTTCAACGAATTCATCCATAATTTTGGTTATCATGTAAAAGGAGGAGAAAGCGGAGAAATTCATCCCGGAGCATTGCAGGATCTCCTGGAGGAAGTCAGCGGCACAGATTCAGAAAATATCATTGAAACAATGCTGCTGCGTTCCATGCAAAAAGCAGTTTATTCTCCCGTTAATATAGGGCACTTTGGGCTTTCCCTGGACTGTTATACCCACTTTACCTCACCCATCAGGCGCTATCCCGACTTGATGGTGCACAGAATTATCAAAGAAATAGTCAATCAGGGTAAGCTTGATCAGCAGCGCCGTCATCAGTTAGAAGATAACCTGCCCGCAATCACTGATCACTGTTCTGTACAGGAAAGAAAAGCTCTAGATGCCGAGAGAGATTCTGTCGATCTAAAGCGCATAGAATATATGCAGCAGCATATCGGCAATAAATTTACCGGTATCATCAATGGTGTAACAAGTTTTGGCTTTTTTGTACAGCTGGATAATACTGCCGAAGGCCTGGTACATGTGGAGGACCTGACCGATGATTATTATCAGTACCGGGAAGATCTGCAGGCCCTGATAGGTGAACGTACTAAAAAAATATTTAGACTGGGTGATACAGTAAAAGTTAGAGTAATCAAGGCTAATCCAGAAGAAAGAGAACTGGACTTTGTACTGGCTGATATGGAATGATAGAAGCGAGGTGATTTTATGGGTGACGAAAAGGAAAATGTAAAAGTTGTAGCTCGCAACCGCAAGGCCAAACATGAATATTTCATAGAAGAAACCTATGAAGCGGGCATAAAATTGCTCGGCACCGAGATTAAATCGATCAGAGAAGGCCGGGTTAATCTTAAAGATAGTTTTGCCCTGGTTAAAGATGGGGAAATATTTCTGCATAATATGCATATTAGCCCCTATAATCAGGGGAATCGGCAGAACCATGAACCCGAACGCAAAAGAAAGCTGCTGCTCCATAAAAGACAGATAAAAAGTTTGTTGGGTGCTACCCGCAGAGAGGGCTATACTTTGATCCCCCTTTCTCTATATCTCAAAGGCAATTTAGCCAAAGTGGAGCTGGCACTAGCCAAAGGTAAAGAAAAGCATGATAAAAGAGAAGCAATTAAAGAGAGAGAGCATAAACGAGAAATGCAGAGAGCTTTAAAAGATAGAACCTATCGCCGCGAATAATTATTTGTCAGATTTATTAAAAATATATGTAAATCTTGACAGCAAGGAGAATTTGATTTATAATTAGTAGTGCGAAATGAAAGAGAAAGAAGAATTGCACCTTTTTCTGGGGGTGTAGTGGATTCGCCTGTATGGTGAGTCTCTCGACAGCGCTCCGGGGACGCCTTTCACCCGTAAAACTACTGGCACTTTAAAATTAACTGCAGATAACGAACCTGCATTAGCTGCTGCGTAAGCAGTAGCACGCTCACCGCGTTCGCGCCTGCCGTTCGCGGTGGGTGTCATAACTATGCAGGCTAACCATCCCCCGAAGCCTGTAAGGGGATGGGACAAATAACAGGCTAGCGTTCTGGCATCCTGTCTGTCGGAGGTCAGAATGCGAAAACAAAAGACAGACTACGAGCGTAGCGGTCGCGGGACGAACCATACAGCACGCGGGTTCGATTCCCGCCACCTCCACCAAATTAATATTATAAATTAATTTACAGGTTAGAAAAACAAAAGTTAATAGTAAGATTATCGCACGGGCATAGCTCAATTGGCTAGAGCACCAGACTCCAAATCTGGGTGTTG
>CAYOFJ010000070.1:0-8969 GCA_964403065.1 uncultured Halanaerobiaceae bacterium
CGGGGCTTATAAAGTATTGGAAGCTATAAAGCGAAGTGATACTGGAAATTTTTCGCAGCCCGGACCAACCCCATTATAAAAGGGTTTTATTTAACTCAAAACTTTCAGGCCCACTTCTCCCCCGGTAAATTCGCCGATAACTGCTGCTTTCTCTCCCAGCTGTTTAAGCTCCGCAGCCAGCTCTTCAGCTTCCTCAGCAGGCACTGCCAGCAGCAGCCCACCCGAGGTCTGGGGATCAAAAATAAGGTCCTGCATAATTTCCCTGTACTCGTTTTCTTCCCCGGTGAAACTCACTTTGTCAGAAAAGTTGTCCTGATTTTTATATAATCCGCCGGGTATAAGCCCCGAATTCATCATTTCCGGAACTCGCTCAAAATAGGAAATTTTCTCAGCTATGATCTGACAGCCAAGCTGAGAGGCTTCCAGCATTTCCAGCAGATGTCCAGCCAGCCCAAAGCCGGTTACATCTGTACAGGCTTTAATCGTAAAATCATCTTTAACCGATAGTATTGAGCTATTCAGACGCAGCATGGAACTGACGAAAGGAGTATCGGCTTTTGCTTCCACAAAATCAGCCTTTAGGGCTGTAGCCATAATGCCTGTGCCCAAAGCTTTGGTTAAGACAAGTTTATCTCCGGCTTCTGCCCTTCCATTGGTGATGATTTCTTCCGGGTTAGCTGTGCCGGTTACCGAGAGACCATATTTTGGTTCATCATCTTCTACTGTATGGCCTCCGCCTATGATGGCTCCGGCTTCTCTGGCCTTATCGACCCCCCCGCGCAGAATTTCCTGCAGAATTTTTTTATCCAGAGAGTCGGGAAAACAGCAGATATTTAAAGCCAGGGTAGGTCTGCCCCCCATAGCGTAGATATCGCTGAAAGAATTGGCAGCCGCCGCCTGACCGAAAAGATAGGGGTCATCCAGCACCGGGGTAAAAAAGTCCAGGCTTTTGATCAGGGCCTGATTTTCATTGAACTTATAAACCAAAGCATCATCACTATCCTGCAGTGAGACCAGCAAATTTTCATCCTCACTGCTGAAATCAAGTCCGGACAAAATTTGGACCAGATCCTCTGGTCCTACTTTGGCTGCTCAGCCGGAAGCTGAGCTGTATTCTGTAAGTTTTGGCTGCTGAGTTTGTGAGCTCATGTGGTAGTCACCTCTTTTAGTGCTTGTAAAGTTTTATTGATATCCTGTTCAGTATTAAAATATCCTATGCTGAAGCGAAGGGTGCCTTCAGGATAGGTATTCAGGTTTTTATGGGCTAAGGGAGCACAGTGCAGACCAGATCTGGTCATTATACCGTGCTCTCTATCCAACAGCACCGAAATCCGGGCCGGATCATCATTATCGAACGTGATAGAAATAGTGCTGGTGCGGGCTGTGTTGAGATCAGGTCCAGCTATATTTACGTTGCTTAGATTATTTAACCCCTTATAAAAGTGAGAGGTTAAATTCATTTTGTGTTTTTTGATCTCTGCCAGCCCTGTTTTTTTCAGATATTTTAGACCGGCATTAAGCCCGGCGACTCCTGTTATATTTACCGTGCCGGCTTCATATTTATCGGGTAAGACAGAGGGCTGAGAAAGTTGATCGGATTTGCTGCCTGTACCTCCCCGCACAAAACTATCTGTTTCTTCTACCATCTCAGGGGATATAATTAACCCTCCAATACCTGACGGTCCCAGCAGGCTTTTATGTCCGGTAAAACACAAAAATTCCGGGCTTACCTGAGACCAGTCGAAATTTAAACTGCCGGCGGTTTGTGCCGTGTCCACCAGCAGAGGGATACCGTGTTCTTTAGCCCAGGTGTCAGCAGCTGTTATATCCAGCACTGTCCCGGAAACATTGGAAGCATGATTGATGCTGAGCAGGCTGGTTTTATCTGTTTTTAAATGATCTAAATCTTCTCTTTTTATTTGGCCCTCGACATCCACCGGCAGATAATCTACATTAATATTGCGATTTTTCTGCAGGTGAGTAAGCGGCCGCAGCACGGAATTGTGTTCATATCTGGTGGTTATTACATGATCTTCCCGCTCCAGATAGCCATTGAGCACCAGATTAATAGCATGGGTAACATTCTGAGTAAAAATTACATTTTCTGGTTTATCTCGCTCAAAAAATTCAGCTAACATTTCTCTGGTTTCCAGCAGCATTCTACCTGCTTTTAAAGAGCGGGTATGCCCGCTGCGCCCGGGATTTGCCCCCACCTGCGAGAGATAGTCACATATAGCATCGATAACTGCCCGGGGCCGGGGATGTGAAGTAGCCGCATTATCCAGATATATAGTTTCTTGCTCCATTATAAATAGATAGCCCCTTTCCAGGTTGATATTTCCCGGAGTTAATATTCCAGTTCTACAAATTCATCGCCGCGGCAAAAGTATAAACCTTCCACATCGATATTGTTATTATTTAGCACTTCTTTGAGATCACAGAGCACCACTTCGTTTACCTCCAGAGACAGGCCACAGGAGGAACTCAATTCTCGCGGGACAGGTCTTAATTCTGCCTGCATTGTCTCGGCCTGACAGCTTTTTTCCGCCCGCATAGCAGCTGAAGTAGTATGAAAAGTCAACAAAAAATCTGATGTATCTGGCAAATAAATCACACTCCTGTCTATTGCTTTCGATTAAAATATCTACCCAGATCTACCTGCTTTATCCTTTAATATTGAAGATATATTTATCTTCTTTCTCTTCCACGTTGAATTCTGCTCCGCGGTCCTCTAAAAACCGAGATATATTTTCCCGGGCCACCTCTGTATCTATTATAGCAGAAAATTCCTCATTTTTCGATTCCATAGCATCTTTAACCATCATTAGCGGCTGAGGACAGGACAGTCCGGAAGTATCTATAGTTTCTTCTGACATATTTATTCCTCCTCTATACAAATTAAGAAGTTTATTTTTTAACTGGTGAGTGCTTTCTTATTCTGATAAACGTTAGCAGCTCCTATAATTAGAACGATTGCCAGAATAGCTATGGTAGCCACCCTGCCGTTGAAACCAACTCCAGCGGGGGAAGCTGCCAGACCAAAATTGTGAGAAAAGGCTGCGCCTACAATCAATCCCAGCACAGTTAAACCGGCATCCAGATCTCCTTCACTGGCCAGAATTGTCTGCCGCAGAGGGCAGCCTCCCAGCATAACTGCAGTTATGCCCACGATAACCATACCCAGAAAATTCCATAGAATTTCATTATGAGCTACCGGCTGGTCGGCAAACCCCAGCTGGAACTGTCCCAGTACAATATTACCGATAAGAGCCACCAGAAATATCATAAACACACCATTTAAAAGATGATTATCTCGAATAAGGATCATATCACGAAAAGCACCGGCCGTGCAGATTCTGCTGCGCTGAGCTAACCCGCCAACAATCAGACCTGCACCTAAGGCTAAACCCACAGGAGCAAACATAGAGCCCGGCCCTGACTCACTTAAGAAAATAAATTCCGGCTGAGCCAGGCGCAGAACTATAATTCCCAGAAAAATGAGGGGAATCAAATATACGCTGCCCTTATTAATTTCATTATGAGCTCGGCCCAGGGAGAAGCCCTGCTTGAGAAAGATTACTCCCACGTAAATGCCGGCTATGTAACCGATAAGTCCGGAAATAGCGGTAAGATCACCGCCACTCAAACGTAAAATCATCCGCCAGGGGCAGCCCAGAAATACCAGGGCTCCTATGGCCATAAACATACCAAGAATGAATCTGAGCAGGGGATTGGAGCCAGCTCGGGGTTTTAGCTCTCCTTTAAAGCTGGCCAGAAGGAAGCCTCCCAGTACAAAACCCACTATTTCAGGCCGCAGGTTCTGTACCACCTCTGCCCGGTGCAGCCCCAGACCACCGGCAACGTCGCGGAAGAAACAGGCCATACATATACCCATATTCACAGGATTGCCAAATCTAACCAGCAGAGCCGCTAATAAACCAATTATACCTCCACTTAAAATAATAAATTTTTTGTTGCTCATTTTTATTTCACTCCTCCTGTTATGATTCTACAATTATAATAAACTTGAGTAAATAAATAAGGAAATCTTATAAATATTATAAGTTTTGCTTATTATAATGCTAAAAAAATATCTAGAATTACTTTTATGTTCATATATTCACTTATTATATCTGATTATTATTTTAACTGATATATAAGCATATGTCAAGCAAAATCTTGTGCTATTTTTACAAATTCTTTGATTAACAGCTCTTCTTTTCTACTTTTATAAGTGGCCAGATAAAATTTTCGGGCTATCATTATATCTTCTATATCCACCTGAGTTACTCTCCCCTGGTTTTCGGCTTTTTCTGCGGCCAGTCGGGAAATAAAGGAGATGCCCAGGCCAGCTTCAACAGCCGAGATTACAGCTTCATTACTTTCCAGCACTGCTCTAATATTGAGATCAGGTTCATTTATACCATTATCCTTAAGTCCTTTCATCATAGCACTTCTAGTGCCTGAACCCTGTTCTCTAATCAATACTTTTCTTCTAATTATATCTTTTATTCCGACTGATTTTTGCTCTGCCAGACTGTCTTCAGCAGGGACAATCAATTTAAGCTCATCTTCGTAGACGGGAGCAATATAAAAATTTCTGCTGTCCTGAGGTCTGGCACCTACAATAATTACATCCACCTCTCTGCTGTTGAGCTTTTGTATTGCTTCTTTGCTGTCACCTACCTTTAGAGAAATTTCAACCTCGGGGAATTCCTTATAAAATTCTGCCATAAGGTCCGGCAACATATAGGTGGAGGGTATTGTACTCACCCCGAGATTCAATTTTCCGAAATGTTCATCCTTAATTTTTTTAATTTCCAGCTCCAGCTGATCCCACTGTTTAAGCATTTCTCGGGCATGATGGTTGAGCACTTTGCCGGCAGGTGTCAGGCTGATGCCGCCGTCCTGGCGGCTTACCAATTTTACCGAGAATTTTTCTTCCAGAGAATTAATCTGCATGCTGACAGCCGGCTGGCTTACATCTAATTCTTCAGCCACAGCGGAAAAACTGCCTTTATCAGCTAATTTTACCAGCATTTTCAGCGATTTGAGGTTCATATTATATTAGTCCTTTCTCTCTTTGCTGTCGCTGCTTTTCAAACAGCCAGCCCATAAGCTTATCTCTATCTTCATAATGAATATCTACAAACTTAATTCCGGCAGCTTTGCCGCTTTCTACTGGCATTTTCTCATAAATATTGACCAGGCGAGCTATAATTGTTTTATCTTCCAGAGGGGGAATATCCAGCTTTACCTCCAGACGCAGTTGATTTATATCATTATCATCTATATTAAACATTATCAGCTTCATACCGCCTCCGCCTAGTTCTAAACTATTAGTTTTAATAAATTCTTCAGTTAGCGGTTCATCGAGATGGTTTACAGGGCGGTACCAGACCCGTCTTTCAACCTCCAGACGAAAATAATCCCGACGCTGAATTTTTTCTATTGCGTTTTTATCCGGTTTTTCCACAGTTAAGCAGGGAAAAGGTTCTTTAAGGGTGTTTGTGACCAGGGAGGAAAATCTATAGGCTGCTGCTCCTTCGTCATAGAAAATCGTAATTTCCTGCCGGGGCTCGAACTGAACAGGCTCCTCTTTTTGGTAAGGCTGCAAAATTACGAGGTTATCATCCTGCCAACCAACAACTCGACTATTAAGGCTGATAGTCTTATCTTTTTCTTTAATTTCAACTTTTATATCCTGATTAACTCCGGGCAGAGGCGTGCTGCTGGAATCTGCCCTGGCATTTTCTTTCACATCTTCGAGAATATTTTCCTCTTTTTTTAATTTGTGGCCACAGTGGCGGCAAAAATTATCTCCCTCTTCTACCCGGTGCTGACAGTAAGGACATTCCATTATAGTACCCTCCCCGGAAAATATTATATTTTCCTGCATAGTGTTTAACCACAAAACAGTGTTCTTTTAGATATTCTTCCACATTATCCGGAAAATTCCTGCACAAAAGACCTGTAGCTTCCTGTTGAAAATAGTTCACCCCGCCGGAACTACAGGTGTTCTGGCGGGGTAATGTATAAAAATTGGTACAATTTTATTAAATTTTTATATTATCCATCGTCTCCTATAGCATCAACAGGACAGTTCATCAGAGCTTCGTCACATTGTTCCTGCTCTTCATCAGTTTCAGGTTGTTTTTCCACGTAAGCATAATCGTCACTCATGGCAAAATTCTCCGGAGCATCACCAACACACATTTCACAGGCTATACAGGAATCGTCGACATAATAAGGACCTTCGACATTTTCCGAAACTTTATTTTCTTTATCGGCCATCATTTACACCTCCTCTATTTGTTTAAGGGCTCTGGCCACTCTGGCTACTCTTTTGCTCAGAGTAGCGGCCATGTTTAAGTCTTCTTCGGCGGGCATTTTACTTCCATCTGAACCGGCTATAGTTGAAGGACCATAAGGAGTGCCGCCAATGAATTTATCTGACATCATTTCCGGATTTTCTCCATAGGTAGACCCCACAAAAATCATACCCAGATGCAGCAGAGGAATCATAGAAGTGATAATAGTTGTTTCCTGACCTCCATGAGGAGTATTGCTGCTTGTCATGATGCCGGCAACTTTTCCTTCCAGTTTGCCTTCTGCCCACAGGCCTCCAGCTGTGTCTATAAACTGTTTGATTTGGGCGGGCATATTGCCGAATCTGGTAGGAATTCCCCAGACTATGCCATCAGCCCACAGCAAATCGTCATGTTCAGCTTCCTTTACTTCACTCTGGGCTTCCCGGGCATTAGCATAAGCTTCCTGTTCCGACATGGCTTGGCGGGCCTGTTCGAACTCGGGTATTTTTCTCAATCTCACCTGATATTTGTCATTTTCTCTGACGGCATCAGCGGCAGCCTGTGCCATTTCAAAGGTGTGACCATAAGCACTATAGTACACTACAAGTAAATTACTCATTAACATCCCTCCAATATTTTCCTCTTCTAGAATCATTTTAATACAATTAAAGAGCAAAATCAAGTAAACTAGTCAACATTTTGTTCTCTTTTTGAGAGCAGGAGATTATAATAAATATCTTGAATTAAAACAAAGCAAGAGGTGAAATATAATGACTATAATTCAAGATTTAGCTTATCGACTTTACTGGGGTCTGCCGCTGGCAGGCTGGCTGGGAATATTAACCTATATTAGCCTTATTTCCACTGCTTCTGTGATGGTATTAACTCGTAAAGGCATCAAGCGCTTTTCTATCAATACACACAAAAATTTGGCCCGCCTGACAATAATTCTGGCTACAATTCATTTCGTATTTGCAATTTCGGTTTATCTCTGAATAATTTCCGGTAAATCTGTGAATTGTGGCAGTTCAGCAGGAGGAATAGTTAATGGAATTTAATCTACTATACTGGTTTGTTGCCTTACTGCCTATAGCTTTTTTACTCTTTTTAATCTCCTATTTAGAAATTTCCTCCCGACTGGCAGCCGGTCTGAGTTTAATTTTAGCTTCTTTGTTGGCCCTGAACTTTTTTCAGATAACTCCCTATCAGCTGTCCATCTCCACCGGTAAAGGAGCAGTTCTCAGCCTTTATGTAATTTTAATTATTGTAGGGGCAGTTCTGCTCTATAATATTGTTGATACGGCCGGAGGTTTTGAGTCCATGAAGGTCTATATCAACAGTCTGGGTGGGGACAAAACTTTAAAGCTTCTGGCTTTAAGCTGGGCTTTTTCCTCATTTATTCAGGGAATTACAGGTTTTGGGGTGCCGGTTGCCATAGTAGGAGCCCTGCTCGCCGGTATTGGTTATAAGCCGATGATCGCTCTTATAACAGTTCTCATCGGTCATTCCTGGGCTATAAGTTTTGGTTCTATGGGTTCTTCTTTTTATGCCCTGCAGCTGGTCACCGGTCTGGAAGCTCTGCGTCTGGGGACAACCATGGCTTTATTATTTTTAATCCCTATTTTAACTACCGGTATTTTTACCGCTTATGTTTATAATGGTTTAAAAGCGGTAAAAAATCAGCTTAAATACATATTTCCAGTAGGTTTGGTTATGGGATTTATGCTGTGGGCTGCTGCCTTTTTAGGCTTTCCGCATATAGGTTCACTGCTGGCAGGTATGTCAGGTTCAGCTTTATTCCTGGTGATTTTGCTCTACCGAACTGAACATGATAGCAAAGATGCGCAAAATATTTCCGGAGTTATGCCTTTAAAACATGCTCTTTTCCCCTATTTTTTACTAATAATATCAGTTCTGATAGCCCAAATTCCTCCGGTGGCAGAATTTTTGCCGGAATGGGAGCTGGCTTTTTCTTTTCCGGGCTATACAACTGGTCTGGGCTTTGAAGTGAGTTCTGAACCGAATTTTTCGCCCATAGGTTTTTTTACTCATCCTTTCTTTTTTCTGATACTTGCTTCCACAGCAGGCATCATTCTTTACAGCAGCAAGAAGTTTCTCCGCCCGGGGGAAATAAAGGAAATTATAAAGGATAGTCTGAACAGGGCCAGCTCTTCCGTAATGACGGTTTTTTTGTTGATGATTCTGGCTTCACTTATGAATGATTCGGGTATGGTGTCCATGTTTGCCCGGGGAATGGCCAGACTGGGAGGAGATATTTTTCCCATCCTCTCTCCTGTCATAGGCATTCTGGGAGCTTTTCTTACTGGCAGTAACACCAGCTCCAACGTGCTTTTCGGAGCTTTTCAGGTGGATTCAGCGGGTCTTTTAAATCTATCCCCTTATATGATTGCTTCTACTCAATCGATTGGAGGTTCTCTGGGCTCGGCCGTGGCCCCAGCTAAAATTATTATGGGTACTGCCATTGTGGGTATGGAAGGGGCTGAAGGCGATATACTCAAGAGATGCCTGGGCTTTACTCTTATCAGTGGAATTTTGGTAGGACTGGCGGTTCTGGGTCTGCATCAAATATTTTAACACTACATCGTTTTTTTGAGGAGGAATAAAAATGAAAAAAATTGTATTAGCAGGTTTTATCTG
>CAYOFJ010000071.1:0-8909 GCA_964403065.1 uncultured Halanaerobiaceae bacterium
ACTTCGCTTTATAGCTTCCAATACTTTATAAGCCCCGGTAATTAAAGGTATAAGTGGTCCTGGTAATCCAGCATATATAGCAATTTCACCAACGGTTCTGGAGAAAAACCCAAAACTTTAAAACTTTCCATATTTTATGATATTTCCCGACCAGGTAAACCGGCAATGGTCGGGATTTAATTTTTGCTGTATAAATGACTGGGTTATATTACTCTGGAAAAATGTTCAAGTCTTTGAAGGCTTTTTACAGACCTTCTCGAATAAAATTAAATAAGAAACAAGGGGTTTATAATAAGAGGGGGCAATAATATGAGCTGGGAGCATAAAGTTCCGAAAGAATTGGCCGAAAAAATTGTCGAAATTTTACATGAAGTAACCGGCAATAACGTGCAATTCATGGGCAATAATGGAGAAATAATAGCTACCACTCAACCCGAAAGGCTGGGAGATATCCACGAAGGTGCGCAAAATGTGATGGCAGGCAGAGAAGATTATGCTGCTATCGACCGCGAGGAAGCAGAAGAGATGGAGGGTTGCCTCCCCGGCTATACCGGACCTATAGAGTACGAAGGAGAAAGGATTGCCTGTATAGGTATTACAGGCCCTCCGGAGGAAGTAAAACCTCTGCAGAAAATGGGGGCCATGGTGGTCAGCAGAGAAATTTCTCAGGAAAAAGCCCGGAAAGAACGTACGGAAACAATCAATGAAGTTTTTGCAAAAATTGAAGAAGCTTCCGCCACAGCTCAGGAGCTTACAGCCAGCGCCCAGGAAATTTCCAGCCAGGCTAAAAATACAGAAGAGCTGCTGGAAAATGTCAATGAAAGTCTGGATCAGACCGAAAAAATATATTCAGCTATCAGAAAAATAGCCGAAAAAACTACTATACTGGGTTTGAATGCTTCCATAGAAGCAGCCCGACTGGGTGATGAAGGAGCCGGGTTTAATGTGGTAGCGGAAGAGATTCGAGAACTTTCGGAAAACTCCAAACAATCCATAGAAGAAATCGATGAAATCCTGGATGAAATACGCAGTAAAATGGCTGATATCAACGAAACAGCTTCTGACACCAGCTCCATAACCTCGGAACAGGCCCAATCCGTGGAAAGTTTGACGGAAAATATAATGGAAATTCAAGAAATTATGGAAACTATTATAGAAAATTAAAACCCTTTTTTCTGGCCTTCCCAGGGTGGCTCACTGTCCTGCTGGAACTCTTCCACTCCGGGACCACCCAGATTGCGCAGACGCCAGATGCCATATATGTAACTTAAAATTAAAACCAGAATCGTAAAAGGCCAGCCCAAAAGGGCATTGGCCCAGGTAAGCTGACTGGCTTCACCGGCTCTAAACAGCAGAATTTGCAGAGTAAGCCGGAGAGTTAAAAATCCGGTCCACATCCAGGTTACTTCGCGATAAGCAGGTTTAATGTCCTGGCGCCAGAACCATTCTAAAGGCCAGCCGCGGGTTAGATGGCTGGCCCAGGCAGCCAGAGGTTTACCTATAAGTTGACTGATCAGTGCCAGCAGCAGAAGGAAAATACTGGTAATGATTGCAGGAATAAAGTATCCGGCAGCACTCCGGGTTATATAAGCCAGCCCGGAAGCCAGACTCACCCCCATAAATCCGCCTACGGCATAAAACCAGGTCTGCCGGCGCAGCAGACGCATTATGCCCAAAATTACCGCGACACTTAAGGCAGCTATCACCGCTATATTTAACTCTATTAATCTATTGGTTATCAGGAAAATTATCGGCGGCAGCACGGCGTCAATTGTCCGCCCGGAACCGATAGTTTTTAATTCATTTACAATTTCACTGACTCTGCCCTTCATTATTTTCACTCCCACACGTATCATAGTTTGACTATATCTTATATCAGCAGGCAAAAATATGCAAACTCTACTAAGGGAGGTATTCATATGGATCTGGGTATCGATGGTAATACGGCTTTGGTCACCGCTTCCAGCAGTGGCCTGGGTAAAGCTTCAGCTCGGGCTATGGCCAGAGAAGGAGCGAATGTGGTGATAAACGGACGCAACCAGGAAAAACTGGAGGCCGCTGCAGCCGAGCTCGACGAAACAGCCACCGGAAAAGTAATAGGTGTACAGGGAGACCTCACTGATAAAAACGATATCGAAAATCTGGTAGCGACAGCTGTGGAGGAATTTGGCAGTATAGACCATCTCATAACCTCTGCCGGCGGACCTCCCGGCGGCAGTTTTATGGACATGGAAGATGAAGACTGGTATCAGGCTTTCGACATTCTGGTGATGAGTGTTGTCAGAATAGTAAGAGAAACACTCCCTTATTTACGGGAAGGAGAAGGCGGCACAATTGTCACTCTGACTTCGCGCAGTGTCAAAGAAGCTCTGGAAAATTTGGTATTATCCAACTCCGTCCGTATGAGTGTTATCGGCCTTATGAAAACTCTCTCTCAGGAGCTGGCTCCTGAGATCAGAGTTAATGCTATCCTGCCCGGACCTCATGAAACCGACCGAATGAAAGAACTCATCGAAAACGGGGTAGAACAGGGAAGATTTGATTCTTATCAGCAGGGATTAAATTCTTTCAATGCCGCAGTCCCTCTGAAAAGATTAGGCGACCCTCAGGAACTGGGTGATACAGCAGCATTTTTATCCTCACAAAAATCCAGCTATATAAATGGCACCGCCCTGGTTGTGGACGGCGGAGGCAGCAGCTCTAACCTGTAAATATGCCGCAAATCTTGTTATAATGTTAATGGAGAGAACTGGATGATATCAGTTAATTCTGTAATATAATCGGCTTTTTAGATTTAATTAGTTTTCATTGGACTATTCATTGGACGAATAGGTGAATATAAAACCTGGTTTAAAAAGAAATATCCCCCTGCGGCAGCAAAAGTACATACTGCAGTTCAACCTATATAAAGCAGGTTGACTATCAATAGGGGGGTATGCAGTATGATGTGTCCAAAATGTGGCAGTGAAAATTATCAGCTCTGTAACCAGTCTGCTCAGGCCGAAGAAGAAAAGTACAGACAGTGTCAAAAGTGCGATCATCGCTGGCGTGAAAATGACTGGTTTGGCAGCATGTTCGAATCTAATCAGGAAGAGAGGGAAGACAAGAAAAAAAGATTTTAGATAAATATTGAAAAGAATCATTAAAAGAATCATTGCCAGTTATCAAGCTGGCAATTTTTTTATTTTAAAATTCGATATTTTCAGAAGTTCGCTGGGTGTGTCTCTGTACAAAATTATCGGATTCATCATGGTAGGCCAGAATAACTTCATATTCTTCGCCTGCAGTTAAATCATAGCGAGTTTCTTCCCCAAGGGGAATTACAAATTCAATTACAGTATATTCATCATCTCTTTCCCCGGCATATTCGTCGATGTAACTTTCCTCTATCTGTTCATGACTGGTGGCTCCTGTACCTATATGCTCTTCCACAGCCAGAACATCATCTTCTTCAAACCCCCCAATAATGATTTGGGCATCTGCCATTCTGGTTGAAGGTTCAAATCCAACTGCAATCCAGCCGGCGCTGGGGCTTTCCAATCTCATATTCAAATTTTCCTGTTCCTCATCAAATTCCCAAAAAACCTCCATATCAATTCCTGACATAAAATTGTTTTCATAGACTAAATCTTCCTGCATGATACTCTGCTGTGCTGCTTCTTCAGTTTCCTCAGCCGGTTGAGCCTCATCACTATTATTATTGTTGTTAGCATCACAGCCGGTGACAACAACGGCCGCCATTAGGAGAATTATTAGGACCATCCCTGTTTTTCTAAAAGCAGTTTTCATAATAATCACTTCCTTTCAAATATTTTTTATTGTCTATAATTTACAATTCTATAAAAATAAAATTATTCCTGTTACAAACCAAAAAAGTAAATGTAACACAATACATATTGTGTTACATTTAAATATTGGCTGCTTTCTCCGTAATATCAAGTAAAAGAGCAATTTTAAAAAAATTAAACTGCTAAAAATGTAACATAACCTATTTACTTATTACTTTTAATGTAATATAATGAGTTTTAACAGAATATTTAATAATAGATAAAAAGTCACAAATATATTTATGTAAATATTCAGAAATATATATTTAAATATCAATGTTGAATTTTTCCTTCTGCCGGGGAGGGATTTCTTATGAATAAAGTTGAACCTATTCGCAGTAAAGAAAAAATTGAAAAAATGAAAACTGAACTCATAAAACGCGGTTATAGAGATTATCTGCTTTTTGTAATGGGGATCAACACTGGACTCCGAATTTCAGAACTTTTACGTTTGAAGGTAAAGGATGTTAAAAATAAAAGTCATATTATTCTCAAAGAAAATAAGACAGACAAAAGAAAAAAGTTTCTGATTAACAGCCACCTTAAAGAAGACCTGGAAAAATTTATAACGGGCATGCAGTCTGAGGAGTTTCTATTCCAGAGTCAGAAAGGTGATAATAAACCCATAAGCAGAGTACAGGCATATAGAATCCTCAATGCTGCTGCCGAAAAAGCTGGCATTGAAAATGTGGGTACTCACACACTGCGTAAAACTTTTGGCTATTTTCACTATATGGAATACAGAGATGTAGCTCTGCTTCAGGAACTATTCAACCATTCTTCGCCCAGTATAACTCTCGATTATATTGGAATTAATCAGGATAACATGGACAGAACCATAGAAGATTTTTATCTATAAGTTTTTTAACAAGAACAGCCGGTATTTCTGCAGGATTTTGCAGGTTTAAACAGAATTTAATTGTTGATTGGATATAGTTCATTTTATTGAATAGCTTATTGACAGGGAGGTTTTGTGTTATGAGACTTTTAATCTGGCTGGGAATTTTAATTTGTCTAACTCAGTCGGCTTCCCTATCGGGTTTAAATCTAGCTTTTTTTAATGTCAGCAAACTCTCTCTGGAATTAGAGGCGGAAAAAAATAATCCTAGAGCTAAAAAAGTTCTCAAATTAAGAGAGGATGCCAATTTCTTGCTGGTCACTATTCTGTGGGCCAATGTTTCTGTAAATGTTTTATTAGCTCTACTTTCTGGTTCAGTTCTCACCGGAGTGATGGCTTTTTTATTCTCAACAGTTGTAATCACTATAGTCGGTGAAATTATCCCCCAGGCCTATTTTTCTCGCCATGCCCTCAAAGTAGCCGCTAAATTTACACCTTTATTGCGATTTTATCAGACATTGCTTTATCCAATAGCCAAACCGACAGCTTTAGTTCTTGATAAATGGCTGGGGAAAGAAGCAATCTCATATTTCCGCGAGGAAGATATTCGCAAATTGCTCTCTCTGCATATGCAGGCTTCCGAAACAGAAATAGACAAAATAGAGGGTAAAGGAGCTTTAAATCTTCTGGCTCTGGATGACCTGCCGGCGGAAAAAGAAGGGGAAGAATTACACCCTGACAGTATTATTTCTCTGAATTTTTCTCAGGGCAAACCAGAATTTCCTGTCATTGAACCAACCACCGATGATCCTTTTCTTAATCAGCTTCATGCCTCTAAAAAGAAATGGGTAGTCCTGGTAAATAAAGATAAAAAGCCAGAGTTAGTTATAAATTCCGATAAATTTATTAGAGCAGCTATATTTAATAATGAAAACTTTAAACCGTTAAATTTTTGTCATAAACCCATTATAATAAAAAATGATGATATAAACTTAGGAGAAATTATTCCCAAATTTCGGGTGAATCCTGAACATAGTGAAGATGATGTCATCGATAGAGATATCGTTCTTTTATGGGGAGACAAGAAAAAAATCATTACGGGTGCTGATCTTCTGGGCAGAATTTTGCGGGGAATCGTTAAAAATGTTGAAATCCCTCAGAAAATTTAAATTGCTAAATACAGAGTCATAATTGAACTGATATTTTTAATTTTATGGCTTTTCTCCCAAACAGTAATTGTGATATAGACCGTATAATCAGGATTGTTTATATCTTCAATTGCCGGGGTTTATAAAAAATTAAAACCAGATTTAATCAACTTTTTTGTAAGGGTTCCAATTTTATATATTATTATTATTTTAAGGGCTATAATTTTTGATTTGAATTAAGGACCAGTATGGAGGAATAATATATGGCAGCGCTAACACAATTATATAGTGGAGCACTGCTGAGCAATACGGCGGCTTCACTGGGTTTTTTTGTAACTTTCGTATACCTTTATAATAATGAAAAATTACAGCATTTAAGGCACTGGGCACTTTTTTGGGGTTTTGCCGCTATAGGTTATATGAGTTTGTATCAATCTATATATCTAGAAGTCCCTGTTGAAATATTATACAATTTTACCACCATCGGCGCTATTTTATATCTGCTCAAAGGAGTTTATTCTTATACCGAAAAAAACATGGGTAAAAGCTGGGGATTTGTCTTCGCAGTTGTTTTACTGTTCAATTTAACCGGAATAATAACGGGCAATTTAACAATATCCTTTACCACCAATATCATCTTTCTCAGCTTAAGTTTTGTCATCTCCGGGATTTTGTTCTGTCGCTATTCCTCTAAGTTTTTGCTCAAAACAGCCGCTTTTTCAGCTATAATTTTCGGAATAACCAGCTTTTTTATGCCTTATCTAATGCTGCAGGAATGGTTGCAAGTTTATGGTCAGGCTTTTCAGGGAGCAATGGGCTTTTTATTTGGCATAAGCCTCATAGGTGCTCACTACGAAACTCTGCAGGAAAAACTGGAGTTGACCCAGTATTCTGTGGACAAATCTGATATGCTCATCTTTAGAGTTTCTCCCCCCGGAGAGATTAGCTATGCCAATGACACCGCCCGTGAGAAATTGGGATATGAAAAAGGTGAGCTGGTAGGCACAAATGTAAAACAGCATATTCCCGAAGAAGAATTTATTGAGCGCCAGAAATACTGGCAGAAAATAAAAGCTCATAGATCAATTACTTATGAACAGAAACTTCTTAATCAGGACGGAGAAACATTTCCGATAAAAATGATCAGCAATTATTTTCAGCAGAATGGGGAAGAGTTTGAATTCGCCTTTGCCCGAGATATAACCCAGAAAAAGAAAGCGGAAAGAAAAATGAAAATTAGAGAAAAGCAGTATAGAACCATGTTCACTAAATCCCCGGCCGGCATGATGCTGATAGATAAAGAGGGAAAAATTATTCAGGTTAATGACTCCATATGTAATATCACCGGTTATGACCGGGAAGAATTGGAAGGAAGCACCTTATTTGAAACTGTACTGCCGGAAAAGTATGAGAAAAAAGCCAGAGAAAATATTGCGGATATTCTGTCAGGTGAAGATAAAGAGTATGTAGCGGAAAGTGTAAACAAAAATGGAGAACTTTACAATGTGCTGCTGAAAGAAACCAGAATTGAACTGCCAGATGGCAGAAACTGTGTGCTTTCTATGCAGATAGATTATACTAAATATAAAAAACAGCAGGAAAAAATCAAATATATAAGCTTTCATGATAATCTAACTGATCTATATAATCGCTCCTATATGGAGGAAGAAATGGACCGTCTTGACGCCGAAAGACAGATGCCCATAAGTATTATCGTTATTGATGTTAATGGACTTAAAATTATTAATGATACCTATGGCCATGAAAGAGGCGATCAAATGCTAAAAAGAGTGGCAAATATTCTCCGGAAATGTGTGCGAGAAGAAGACATTATTGCCCGCTGGGCAGGAGATGAATTTATTATACTGCTGCCGCAGACTGATAAACCAACTGCTAAAAAGATAGGCCAGCGCATACGAGAAAAATGCAAAAAAACTAAATCTGATGAAATCCCCATCTCTCTGGGAATAGGTATAAAAACCAAAACCCGGGTAGACCAGGATATTTATGAAGTGGTGCACGAAGCTGACGAAAAAATGTATCAGGATAAACTAACTGAAAGCAGAAGCGCTAAAAATAGGCTGGTAAGAAACCTGCTAACAACTCTGGGAGCTAAAAGCGGTGAAACTGAAGAACATGCCCTGCGCATGACTGATATGGCGCTGGCTTTAGGAAGGGAGCTAAATCTTACCAACTCTCAACTCAATCATCTTTCCCTGTTAGCAACTCTGCATGATATAGGCAAGGTTACTATTCCCGAAGAAATCTTGAGAAAACCCGATGATCTCGATGACGAAGAATGGGAAATAATTAAGGAACATCCCGAACGCGGTTATCGTATAGCTGCTGCCACAGAAGAATTTGCTCCTATATCCAATTACATTCTTTACCATCACGAACGCTGGGATGGTAGTGGTTATCCTCAAGGTGTCAGCGGCGAAGAGATACCTCTATTATCGCGCATAATTTCCATCGTAGATGCCTATGATGTAATGACAAATGGCCGCCCCTATAAAGAACCGCTTTCTCAAGAAGAAGCTCTGGAAGAAATTTTGAGCTGTTCCGGCAGTCAGTTTGATCCTGAGCTGGCTGAAACTTTTGTAGAAGTAATGAAAAAAACAAATATCTCCAATAAAATTTAATCTCCGGAAAACGGACAAAAACTGCATTAATTTTTAATCATTGCGTAATAGTTGCATTTTACGCAATTTTTCATTTTTTCTGTCCGGCTTTTTTCTATTTCACATACTGATGCCAATATGATATTCTTAATCTGCCCAAAGTATTTATGTGTTAGTACAAAAAACCTGCATATATGCTTGGTTTCTATCTATCATAAAACCAACTCAGTAGGGAGTGATATTATGAGAAAATTCTTCAGCTTTGAAAAAATGGTTACCCCCTCTCTTATTAAAATCCTCTACATTTTAGTAGCATTAAGTATAACACTCGGCGGACTGACTTTGATGCTCGAGTCTCCTTTAGAAGGTATAGCTATAATTCTATTTGGAAATTTATTCTGGCGGGTCAGTGCCGAAATCACCATAATTCTCTTCAGCATTCACGAAAATCTGGTTAAAATCAAGCGACAAAAAC
>CAYOFJ010000072.1:0-8900 GCA_964403065.1 uncultured Halanaerobiaceae bacterium
CAACCTTCTTAATCTTCTCCCTGATAGATTTCTATATGGATAATTCTATAATCCTCTGGTAATTCCAGCTCCTGGCTATTTCCCACAAAATTCTCGTAGGTTAAAACTTCCACATTGTAATTATCTAAATAAAGATCACACAGAATATTTTCTGCCACCAGATCCGCTAAAATATCTGCTACTTGCTGTCCTTTATTATTTGCAGGTAAATTTCTAATATTTCTACCGGAAACACCCGGGGCTGTGGGTGTTTTGCTTTTTTCCCAGCTGTTTTCCACCTGTACTAAAATATGAGGTGACCGTCCAAACAAAGAATAATTGCTTATTATATCTCCCCGGTAAATTCCAGGTTTCAGCTGAATTTCCGAACTTACAAGTAAATTTTCATCGAGTTTAAATTCAAGCTCAGATTTATCTTCTTCTGCGGCCAGCACAACTCTAAAATCCTTCATATTTTCATACTCCGCAGAGTCAGACTTTTTCATTAATATTGCTTCAGCCGGGATGTAAGAGGTAGGATTGCTTTCTTCAGCAGTCGATCCAAAAAAATCCCCGACGGGAGAAAAAGCGCTCTGCCCTATAAGCACAAGATTTTCACTTTTAAATTTTATACTGCTTTCAGGTTCAGTTCTATTGTGCCAGCGGACAAGCATATTTTTCTGCAGATGTTCATTAATCTCAAGAGTTTTTGTGTCCTGAGAATAGGCAGCTTTTATTACTACTGCAGGTCTATCAACCAAAAATCTCGGCGGACCCGGTTCTATCTCATTTTCATCTTCCCAATCAGCCGGATAAATTCTTATGCCCACAACTAAACTAGCAGAGGGAGTTTCGCTAGAAGCCGAAAAGACGCTGCTGCCAGCTCCCCATACTACAACAGCGGTGAAGACTAAAATTAAGCAAATTTTGCCAAAAATGTACAGTTGTTTGTTAAAATTTGATAATTGGCAGATCACTTTTCTCACCCCTTCGGATTTTAAACTTTAGTTTCGTAACATATTTTATGAAAGGCCGGATCATCGAGGGCTAGATGACCCGACCCTAACCTGGGGACAACTTCTACCAGATGATTGCATTAAGTGAGAATTATTACAAAAAGGCATAAATTGAAATTAAAAACTGATGTTAATTCCTGCTACCAGCCTGTCGAAATTATCTCTGCTGCCGACAGCACCAAATAATAAAGTTAAATTTTCGCTTAAATCATAACCGACCAGACCTCGCAGTTCTCTTTCTGCCAGGTTAGAACTGTACCTTAACCGGGCAGACAGGGGATTATAACGTAGAGTTATTTCTCCCCAGAAAGCGTGCTCGGCACTAATTCCATCGTTGTATATGCTGTAAAACACCGGATAATATCCTCCGGCCAACAATAGATAAGGATTAACTTCTACCCTCTCAGTTAAAGAAGGTGCAAATCTGAAGCCAGCCTCACCTCTTTTTATCAACCTTAGGCCCAGCCTTAAATCCTCGTAAACCGCTCTATCAAACCCTATTCTGATATTATCCGGTCCTCTGTCAGTTAAAATATTCTCCGTCTTTAGCACAAAAGCGGTATTACGGTCATTATCTATCAACAGCATCTCTATATCTGAAAGAGTGAGATACTGTATATAACCTGGCAGAGTGATTTCTTCCGCCCCAGGAGGCCATAATATTTCATTCAACCCTCCCAGGGAGATAATGTTCTGCCGCCTTTCGCTATCTGCGTCTATCAGTTCATGGCCGGCATAAAGAGCAAAAGTAGTAACTTCGGTTCTATCTCCCCCGCGGACTTGCTCCTTCATGGTTGTTTCCCGGGTCCAGTTTACTATACCGACAAGCTGCGGATCCTTCTGCTCACTCCAAAATTTTGTCTCAACTGTAGAAGTAGCCCCGGATTTCACCCGCAAATCTGTTAAAACCCTACCGCTCTCATCCTGTCTTTCTGCCAAAAGAGTAAGAACCAGCATCTGCTCACTGAAATTTCTGCCCCCTGTCAGTTCGTCCTGCAGATGCGTAATTTCTTCGGCCAACTTTAATTCCGCAGTTTCCCCCGGCAGAGTTATCACTGTGGGTGAAGCCATTTCAATGCTTCTTTCGCTGGCATGATACGCCTGCAGTTCAAATAAAGCCCGGCTGGCAATTCCCGTCATCTGAATTATATTATCGGCGGCAATAAAAGAAAATACATCCTGCATGTCCGGTTTTAGTCTAACCTCATCCAGACCAAATCGAAATATATCCCTCTCGTCTATTCTCACCAATTTCAACTGATACTCTATCATCTCTCGACCGGATAATTTCTCCTCCGGCACAACATAATTTTCCGCTCTTATTATCTCTCCAGCAGATAGGATTAAAATAGAGATTATAATTGTAAATGAAATTGCTGAAAGCAGATTTTTAAGCTTCATGTCCTCACTTCCTGACTATTTCGGGAGTAATAAAAATCACTAATTCTCGCTCTGATTCTCTCTCAGTCTCTTCTCTAAACATCCAGCGCAGCAGAGGTATATCTCCCAGCACAGGTACCCTGCTGGTATATTCAATTTCGCTGCTTAAAGTCATACCGGCCAGGTTTAAGGTTTCGCCGTTATTAGCAAAAACAGTGGAATTAAGCTCACTGCGTTTTACAACCAGACGATCCTGCCTTTCCTCACTAAAATGACTGAGATCAGGATTAATGTGCAGTTTAATAATATCATCATTTATTATCTGCGGGGTTACATTTATATCCACCCCTACATTGACCCTCTCCATTCTTGACCTGTCATCATTCTGGCGCAGAAAAACCACCTGTTGTTCCCCGATAAACAAATTCGCAGTAGAACGATCCTTGACTAAAATACGGGGATTAGCTTCTATACTGACATCCTCATTTTCCGCCAAAAATCTCAATCTGCCTTCCAGCATACCAAAATCTTCTTCCAACAGATAGCTAAAACCACTTCTATCAAACAGCATCTGATAATAGTTATCTTCCTGCTGGGTGCTTTCATCTCGCAAAAAGCCAAATAAATCTCCTCCCCGCTCTTTTAACACCTCTGAAGATATTTCAGTGACATGCACCTGAATCATAACTTCTCCCTCAGGAACATCAATTTTGGCCAGATCTTCCTTGAATGATTCAATTATTTCCGGAGTAGCCGTAATTGTTATAATGTCCCTTTCTTCACTGCCGCGGAGAAAATCGTCATAAAAAGAAGGCAGAAGATTTCGCGCTTCAGCAGCGGAAATATACTGCAGTTTAATCGCTTCTGTTTCGGCCAGATGCTGGAAATTTCTGCTGCGGGGATCAGCAATGCTGACCAGATAATAATCCTCAAATTTGCGGTAGGAATATCCACCGCTCAATAACATCATATGCAGAGCTCTTTCCAGCGGGACCTCATCCAGATCAAGAGTGACCATGCCTCTTACGGTATCATCGGCAATAATATTAACACCGGTCTGCAGCATAAGCTCATTTAAAGCTTCCCGGATCTCGGTGTAAAAAAATATTGTTGAAATAAGATGTTCCTCCTCCGTTTCTGCTGCAGTTACAGGTAGACTGACTGCGGCCAGAACAATTACCAGTATAAAAATAAATATGCTTTTCCTGTGTTTCAACAAAAACACCTCCTCCAATCATATTAATTATTCGCTGTCCCCTATGGTTAAAGAAAATTCTTTTTTATCCAGCTCTTTATTATCTGCTTCCAGAGTAACAATTGCTTTATACTCACCCTCAGTAACCAGCCTTCTTTCAGCGGTCAAATAGCTGTTAAATCCCGGCAAAATTCGCTCCTCTTCCTGCTGATTCATATTTATATTGGCATATATTTCTTCATTTGCGTCAATGAGCTGTACCCTCACCCGGGGAATGATATCAATTTCACCTGTATTTTCGAAAGTAACACTAAAAGTATCCAGTTCATCTCCTCTGTGATGACTTAAATCCATAATCTCCGCTCTATAATCGATTTCACCTTCTACAACAGAAGTTAATTTAATTTTATGCTCCTCCAGCTTCTCTTGATTGAGGGTATATACTTCAATATCGTGATATCCATAATAACCTCCCGGTTTTTGTTCCCGGCCTGGCCTAAAAATTAATAACTGATGATGAAAGCCTCCAGGTCTGATAACAAACTGGTTATCACCTCTTAACTCCACCCCCTGAGAGTCATATAAAGAATGCTCATATTCCGTTCTTATATCTGATTGGTAAGTTTTAATAAGCAGAGGTTCATTAAAGTGATTGGTAAGTTTTAACATCTGAGTCGATGAAGCCCCCGGTAAAGTTGAAACTACAATTTCTTCCGGATCTGCTGACAAAAATCTTGCTGCTTCCTCTCGCAAAAACTCCTCTTCTAACTCTACGGTCTGCCTCTGTATTATCTGCCTGCCGTCAGCATAGCGCATAAACAGCTGCAGTTCATACTGGCCGGGAAAAAGGGGCTGGGTTACTTCCCCATTAAATATCAGTTCATTATGGGGGTAAACCTGAAAGTTTCCTCTCCTACTGAGAGAAGTGGCCGGACTATAAATGGGTACTCTCTCCAGCAGTCTTCTGTCTTCACTACGGATTGTAACATCAGCTTCAACTGGAAATCTCAGAGGTGAGGTATTTTTGAAGTGAGATGTGATAATAGGATGTCCTTGATCATCGGCCTCAAGGGAAAAATCTATAATTTCCACAGAAGCCCTGTGCCCCGGACTATCCACATTTATATTAATCCTAACAGCATATCTGATTCTAAAACCAACCATGGCTCCGGGTCTCTGCATGGGTTCTGATTGATCAACCATTATGGTGGCAGTGTGTGAGCCGCTGGCACCGAAGGGTATATTTATATTTCCCCGCACAACAATTTCCTCATCAGCAGGAACTGTCACCTCGCTGGTTTCCAGCTCTATCCAATCCACGGCCGGGTTATTGTGACTTTCATCTATTTCCTTATAGCTGATTCTGCCGTTAATACCCTGCACCGGATGCATTATATTCAACTCAATAGTTTCTCTGGCAATACCACCTGTCAAAATCAGTTCAAACTCCTCTATATCTCCGGGATTAAGATCAAAATTAAGCACTAAAGGACTCACCTGTATAGCAGATGCAGTTACAGAAATTATAAATAATAAAATAATTAATAAAACCGCCCCAGGTAGTACTCTGCGCATTTTATTCACCCTCTTTAACAATGCTATAATATTTTTGCTCTTTCCGTTCTTTATTTTAAACTTTATTATCATGATGTAACCGATGGCGATTTATAAATCGCCATCGGTTATTATCAAATACCCTTTTAGAAATTAACTCAAATGATTATTTTTTCAGTATTGGTTCATTTTATATCTGGGCGTCAACTACCAGATCGATAGTTGTGAAGTATTCGCCGGCTGGAACAGCAGTGGCTTTTTCCAGCAGGAAGGCTCCGTTGATGTGAACAAGAGAAGGTGTGCACTGACGGAAAGGAATTAATATTGAATCTTCAGCGCTGTAGCCTTCTTCAGTTTCGAAGTTAGCTAAGAATCCTTGATGATCTCCCCAGCTATATCCTGATAATCCACTGGCGTCTCCCAGATTTAATATAGTATTCCAGGTTACACTTCCTCTTGAAATTAAATTGTTATTGAATCCAGGATGGACCGACATGTCAGTATTATAAGTGCCGACTCCAAATTCATCAAATAAACTGTCTCCTGCAGGAAGAACTGGTAGTGTTCCTACAGAGTCTAATATATCATCATTTGAGGAAAAGCGGAAAATGGTGGGAATAGTGTGAATGGCATTACCGTCTTCATCAAGATATTGAAAACCGTAACTTCCGTCTGCCCACATCATGCTTAAATTTACATCGGTATTGGCAGCGACCACAACCATTTCTACTCCATCCATATTAATTGGGTTCTGAGCTGTTTCATTAGTCGGGAAAAGGTCTTGTACTCTACCCTCAGTAGCTCCACCATCACTTACATAAAGACCGGGACCGCTGATAGCATCTAACTGATTAAAAAGACCCATCAAAGGATTGCTACCTTCAGAACCACCAACAAAAAGATCTGTCACTATACCAGCTTCGAAGTATTCACCTATATCGATGCCTATTTCTAATTCGCCTGCATCGGCAGTAACTGGACCTCCTGCCATTGCAAAAGAGCTCATACCAAAAACCAGTGTCAAAGCCATAACTGCAACTATCAATTTTTTCATTTTAATTTCCCCTTTATTTTTGATTTGTCAATTTTACTTCAGCAGTGATGAAATCAGTTTTCACCGCTTTAAATCTTAAGGGGTACACCTCCTTTGAAATTTTGTTTTAGAACTTCATCTTATGGTAAACCCCCGCCAAAAGCCAGGGAGTAAAACCCTTCAAAATTAATACATTTTTTTATTTGCGATAATACAGTTAATGGGTAGATATTACTGCTGATAAATTATCCTCTTCTCTAACTATTAAAAAGTATACCACAATTTAAGTGGCCAGTAGTCACAAATCACTCACAACCCACTTTCATTTCCCTCACATCTCAGTCTAATTTAGCTCATAAGTAACAAATCTTAAACAGTACATAAGTCCTCAATCCCTTCACAATCGTCTCTATAGGACTTTTGGAGTGTATAAAAAGTAAAATTCTTGTGGTATGCTTCTATTACAAAATAACAGAACGAGCAAAGCGAGAGAAATAAACTCAATAATACATACAGATATAAAGAGGACTTATCAAAAATTTGAGGAAATGAGGAGGTGAACTGAAAAACTGGCTCAGGTCAAAATAAATTTCTGAGCTTTTCAATAGTAAAATTTAAAATTTAGCTGCAAATTAATTAAAAAGTAAAGCAAAGCACATCTTTAAGGGGGCCAAAAATATTTTCGGAGGTTAATATTAACAATGAGGAACCATAGAAAAATTACAGTTATAGCAGCTTTATTTATAGCCATAGCCCTGATTTTTGCCGGCTGTGACATGGGGAACGAAGTTGAAAATGAACAGCCCCCGAATGAAGATAATCATAAATTGACAGTAAGTGTTGTGGAACCAAATGTAGAAGAGAGCAATATGGAAGGAATTGAAAAAGCTAACGTTAATCTGGTCGGGACTAGAAATTTATCTGCAGAAACTGATGCTGAAGGGCAGGCAATATTCGCTGAGCTGGAAGCAGGTAATTATGAACTTTCTGCCAGTAAACACAACTACGAACTGTTCAATACCGAAGTTGACATTCAGCAAACAGGTGATCAAACTACTATTTTATCCGAAGAAATAGTCATCAGACAGGAAAATAGCGCCGAACTTATACCTGAGGAAGCAGAATACAATATAGCACAGCCTGATGATGTTTCAGCTCTTATTGAATGGAATGACGCCAGTGATGTTACAGAAGTCTCCATGGTTATGGACAGAGAAGATTTTGATATAGAGGCTAAAGAATTTTCTTTCTTCAACGAGGATACTGGCACTTTAATTATCAAAAATGAATTTCTGGAAGATATAGCAGAACCGGAATCTGAAATTCATATCTATGTGGGTTTCGATGAAGGCAGCGATGATTTGCTGACAATAAATGTTGTAGAAGAAGAAATTAAAACTGACGCAGAAATCACACCCACTGAAACCCAGTTCGATCTATCGAATCCCCAAAATGTAAGAACTACTATCTCCTGGAATCAGGCTACAGAACTGGAAAACCTCAGGCTTAATTTGCTGGATGATGATTATTCAGTACAGAATGTTAACGAAAACTATACTGTAGAGGACAATACCCTGGTTATTTACAGCGACTTTCTTCTCGAACAAAATTATAGTGAAGGTGATATGCTGGAATTCTTGCTCGATTTTGATGAAGGAGAATCCGCTGCCCTGGAAGTAGAAATAATAAATCAGGAAGATGAAGACGAGGACGATGAAGAAAATGGAGACGAAGATGAAGATGATAATGGTGATGAGGACGAGGATGAGGATGACGAAGATGAAGACGAAGAAGAAACTGAGCCCGGCGATATAACAGTTACCGGTGATTTTGATATTGAACACAACTTCCCTCATTCAGAAGTAGAAAGCAATGCCATTAACAGTAAAAACTCCGAAAAATGGGAAGCAGAAACCAGTGAATTAGAAGAATTCAGAAAAGAAAGGGAAAAGGAATTAATACTTCGCTTCGAATCCTCCCTTGCAAAATCAGAAGTTATAAATACTGCCGAAGATATGGGTTACAAAGTTTTAGATTATATGCCTGAACTGAATGCAATGCTCGTGGAAAAACCTGCCGACCAGGAATGGGAGCAGGCAAAAATTCAAGCTGAATCTGACCTACCCGTATTATCTGCTCAAGCCAACAATGTCTTTACCATAAACGACTTTATGGAACCCGATGACAATCACTACCACCGCCAGTGGGCTCCCTCACTTATGAGATTACCTCAAACCTGGAGAGATGCAACCGGATCTAGTCAGGTAAGACTGGCCGTTCTGGATACAGGAATTGATTACAACCACGATGATTTATCCGGTATGATTGATGAAGATTCCGGCCGTAATTTTTCAACCCTGGAAGAAGATGATTTTATGGACAGACAGGGACACGGTACTCACGTAGCCGGTATTTCCGGAGCAGTAGGAGATAATGAATACGGTGTAGCTGGTGTGATGTGGAATGCGGAGCTTATACCAGTTAAGGTATTAAGTGATGATGGTGTGGGAAGCGAGTGGACAGTGGCAGAAGGAGTATTACATGCTGCCGGTCTGCGAGAGGAAAGCCCCATAGAACCGGCCGACATAATGAATATGTCTCTGGGCATGCACAGTGATGAAGCTCCCGAAGTTCTGGAAGAAGCTGTGGAAAAAGCAGCTGCAGAAGGAGTTATTATGATAGCAGCAAGTGGTAATTCGGGCGAAAGAGATGTAGGATATCCAGCAAAATTTGATGATGTTAT
>CAYOFJ010000073.1:0-8859 GCA_964403065.1 uncultured Halanaerobiaceae bacterium
GTTAAAGTTACTGAAGCCGCCTATCAACTGGAAGATGATTTCTGTCGATTGGCTCTTTTTACCAGTTTGCAGGGCATAGGTACTCCGACAGCTTCAGCAATATTAACCAGTCTGGATGAAAATAACCATTGTGTAATTGATACCCGGGTTTGGGCCACTTTATGGCGTCTGGACTATTTTAATAAAGAGAAAGAACGTTTTAAACCGGAGGATTATCTAAAGATAATTGAGATTGTGCGCAAATTAGCTGCTAATAGTAAATTTAACACCGCAGAAATTGGCTACGCTCTCTTTGCTTATGATGTTGTTCACAGGGAAGGAAATCTTCATTGAAAATTTTATAACTTTAACAGGGAAAGCTATTTTATTTTGAGCAGGAATTATTTTGCTCATCCAGAAAATAAATGTAAGTAAGTATGTATTAGGAGGGGAAATAATGCTCAAAAATGAAATCTTGCGTCAACTTCCGGCTGTTGACGATGTTTTAAACTGGAAAGAGACGCAAAAATTGAGCGAGCAATATAATCGGTCCTGGGTAAAAGAAATGACTCAAAATTGTATTAACAACAGACGTCAGCGACTGCTGAGAGCTTTAGAAGAAAAAAGCGCTGAACAGGTTAAAGATATAGATAAAAATATAACCGACAGAGAAGAGATTTTGCAGGATATAAAAAAATCTTTAAAGTCGAAAAGCAGACCTAAATTAGCTCCTGCTGTTAATGCTACCGGAATTGTAGTTCATACAAACTTAGGAAGGTCATTGTATTCAGAAAAAGCCCGGGAAATGATAGATCTGGCGGCTCAGCATTATACTACTCTGGAAATAGATCGTAAAAGTGGTGAGCGGGGATCTCGTTATGAGAAGGTGTCTGATTTATTATGTGAGTTGACAGGTGCTGAGGATGCCTTTATTGTTAATAATAATGCTGCTGCAGTACTTCTTGCTCTTTCAACTTTTGCCAGAGGCAAAGAGGTTATAATATCCCGGGGAGAGCTGGTTGAAATTGGGGGATCATTTCGCATACCTGACGTTATGGAACAGAGTGGAGCAAAATTGATCGAAGTAGGCACTACAAATAAAGTTTATCGAAAAGATTATGAACGAGCTATAAATGAAAATACGGCACTTTTGTTAAAAGTACATACCAGCAATTATCAAATTATGGGATTTACAGAAGAAGTAGAAGTAGAAGAGCTTAAAGATCTGGGCCAGGAATATGAGCTGCCAGTTTTGGATGATTTGGGTAGTGGAACTATGTTTGATATGAGAGAATTTGGGCTGAATTATGAACCAACTCTTCCGGAAAGAGTTGAGGCTGGAGGAGATATAATAACCTGTAGTGGAGATAAGATTTTAGGTGGGCCTCAGGCCGGAATTGTTCTGGGCCGAAAAAAATATATTGAAAAAATGAAAGAAAATCCACTGACGCGAGCTCTCAGGGTAGATAAAATCACGCTGGCTGCTATGGAAGGAACTTTAAAATCATTTTATGACCGAACACAGGCTGTAAAAGAAATACCAACCTTAAAGATGATAGACGCGGATGAGGAAGAACTGAGAGAACGGGCAGAAAAATTAAAAGAGAAATTACTGGCAGCGACGGTTTCACAGGATGTAGTTATAACACTTGAAAAGGATGCTTCACAGGTAGGAGGGGGAGCTTTTCCAGTATCTGAGTTACCTACATGGACAGTCAAAATAAATTTGGGTTATGATCCGGAAGAGGCTGCCAGACAGCTAAGAACATCTTATCCTCCTATATTTTGTAGAATTGCTGATAACAGTATGATTTTTGACGTCCGCACTCTTGTCTCGGGAGATATCAAAAAAATAGTTTCTGCCTGGGCAGAACTGGAGGTTTAAACTGTGTCTGAAAATGGGGGAAAAAATAAGAATGTTATTATAGGTACAGCAGGGCATATAGACCACGGGAAAACTACTTTAATAAATGCTCTTACCGGGTCTGATACTGACCGTCTAAAAGAGGAAAAGGAACGTGGTATTTCTATAGATCTGGGATTTACTGATATACAGCTTGCTGATAATATTAAAGCGGGAATTATTGATGTTCCCGGACATGAAAAATTTGTAAAAAATATGCTGGCCGGGGCCGGAGGAGTCGATGTGGCTCTGCTGGTGATTGCGGCTGACGAAGGTGTTATGCCTCAGACTAAAGAACATCTGTCCATCATGGAATTGCTGGAAGTAAAACAGGGAGTAATTGCTGTAACTAAGATAGATATGGTAGAAGATGATTGGCTGGAACTGGTTATTTCTGATATTAGAGACCAGCTGGCTGGCAGTTTTCTGGCTGATGCCCCTCTGGTTAGAGTTTCTGGCCAGGAAAATGTTGGTCTGGATAAATTGCAGGATAAATTGCTGGCTGCTGCTAAAAAGATTCCTGAGAAGGATAGAGAAGGAAATTTATATATGCCAGTAGATAGGGTGTTTACTCTCACAGGTTATGGTACTATTGTTACAGGCACTTTAATTCGAGGCACTTTACATAAAGAAGCCAATGTCATGATTTATCCTGATAAAAAAGAGGCCAGGATCAGAAATTTACAGGTTCACAACCAGGCAAGAGAGTCAGTTTTTCCTGGAGAAAGAGTGGGGGTAAATCTTGCCGGTCTGGATAAAGAGGAAGTAGATCGGGGGGATGTACTTGCCACTCCGGACACATTGCAGCCTACATCACAACTGGATGCTCGTCTACAGCTGCTGGAATCTGCACCTTTGATACTGGAACATGATACAAGAATTAGATTTCATATCGGGGCCCGGGAAGTTATAGGTAAAGTTTATTTAATAGATAAAGAAGAACTTTTACCGGGAGAAGCTGGCCTGGTGCAATTTCGCCTGGAAGAAGAGGTTGCTGCCAGATATCTAGAAAGTTATGTTATAAGAAGGTTTTCTCCTATGGTGACTATTGGAGGCGGAAAAATTATTGAAACATCGCCACCGCGGAGAAAAATGCTGGATGAAGAAGCTATAAGGGAGCTGGAAATTAAGGAAAGTGGTTCTCCAGCAGAGAGAATAATTCTGCAGATGGAACTTACCCATAGACCGATTGAAATAAAAGATTTAGTGAAAGAAACCCATTTTTCCCGGGAAAAATTGAAGAGTTTGCTGACAGAACTGGAAGTTGAGGATGAAGTAAAAAAACTTGCCCGCTATCAAACTCCCCGCTGGCTGGAAAAATCTGTGCAAAAGCAGCTGGAAAATGAGATTCTCCAGATAGTGGAGGATTATCATAAAAAGTATCCTTTAAGAAAAGGAATAGGGCTGGAAGAGCTGCGAACACAACTTGAAATTTCCGTAAATATTAATGAGCTGCGAGAAATAATAGAAGACCTGGAAACAGATGAAAAACTGGAAATTGATGAAGAGTATATTTCTCTGCCCCAATTCAGTGTGGATTTTTCCGGGGAAGCGGCAGAATTAAAGAATAAGATTCTAGAAGTTTTTCGTGATCAACCTTTCACTCCTCCTGACAGAAAGGATTTGCAGGAAAAATTTGGGGGCGAATATGATAGGGAACTGATAGCAGAAATAATTAATTCTCTGGAGGAGAGGGGAATATTAATAAGAGTGACGGAGAATATTTATTTTCTGTCGGAGAAAGTAGAGAAAGCCCGTGAATGGCTAATGGATTATTTACACGAAGAGGAAAGTATAGAGTTGAGCGAGTTCAGAGATATGCTTGCAAGCACCAGGAAATATACTCTGCCGCTTCTGGAGTATTTTGATCAGAAGGGAATTACTGAGCGCAGAGGCGACAAAAGGTATTTAAAAGAATAGTAACTTTACAATATTTATAAGCAGAGAAAATAGTCAGTCAAGGGTGGCATAATATGTTCGAGCAAGTGAGAAATATTTTTGAAAATATATATGAGTTTAACTGGAAACTATTTTTAACTCAGGTTTATGAAAAATCGCGTGAGAATGATATTTTTATTCATGCCATGGGTATGGTGTACATAACCATGCTTTCTCTAGTGCCATTTTTGATATTTGCTTTTTATATAATCAACCTATTTGATTTTTTTGGGAGGATAGATGTTATAATAGAGGAGATTAGAGAAATAATTCTGGAAAACCTGGCTACAGGTGCTGGTGATGCTCTACTGGAATATCTGGAAAGTTTAGCTGTAGGAGTAGATATTGAACAGCTGGGAGTAATAAGTTTTGTTAGCCTTGTTATTGTTATTATAACGATGCTGGCCAGAATAGAGATTACTTTTAATGAAATCTGGGGCGTGGAAGAACATCGAGATATTTTTAAAAGATTTGTAGCTTTTTGGACTTTTATTACTCTGGGAACTTTTATTGTCACAGTAGGTATTAGTCTGGGGTTAGCATTTTTGGAGAACTACTTGAATTTTCTAAATTTTGGCCTGGTAGATGCAGGCTTTGCTCAGGACAGTATATTTCAAATAATTCTTTTCAGCGCAAACTTTCTCATTTTTATTTTTGCTTATTATTTTATTCCTAATACATCGGTAGAACCTATTAGTGCTTTGTTTGCGGGGGTAATAAGTGGGGGAGCGTTTCTGATATCTCAAGAAGTTTACAGTATCTATACCCGCAATATTGTCACATACAGTCAGATATATGGTTCACTTTCTATTATACCTATATTTCTGATCTGGCTTTATTTGATCTGGTTAATCGTACTTTTTGGAGCTGTAATATCATATGTTTTCCAACACCGGGAGAGCTTACTAAATTTATCAGCAGAGGATAAAATTAATGAGAGAATGAAAGATCTTTTACCGGCGGCCATTTTAATTATTTTATATAAAAATTATTTAAATCAGGAATCTCCAGGGATTAAATATGAAGAAATTCTGGAAAAAATTCAGATGCCAGAATCAACAATTAGAGAAAATATTAACAAGCTGAAAAATGATAATTTGATTGTCAGGACAGAAGAAAATCAATTTGTTATGGCCAAAAAAGTTGATGATTTACCATTATGGTCTGTTTGTAATACTAAAGGTTTTGAAGAAGATGAAGACTTTGAAGAAGTTTTTTCTGACCGGGAAATGAATACCGTATATGAACTATATAAAAAAGGTATGAAAACAGGTTTGCAGAATAAAACTATAGGAGAAATAGTAAGTGATAATATTTAATTTAGTATCATAAGGAGTTTTAGACCAAAATGACCCAGGTATTAATTCAGCCTATTTTCCAGCAATTCGATAAATACAAAAGATTTGCTCAGGAACATGAACTTGGTTTTGAATTGTTGGATTTTGCACTTTCCATGAATTTAGATGATGATATTGAGTATGCAAAAAGAGTAAAATTTTATAAGCAGGTGAAAGGCGTAAAAATTTGCTCGATGCATGGTGTTTTCAATGATATGCGTTTAAGCAGTACTGATAAAAAAATTAGAACAGTTGTACAGAACAGGCTGGAAAAATGCTGCCAGATAGCAGATGATCTGGAAATAGATAGAGTAGTTTTTCACACAAATTATATACCGCAGATTTCACATTCCAGATATTATGAATTGTGGCAGCAAAGAAATGCGGAATTTTTTGCAGAAATGATTGCTCATTATGATCTGGAAATTTTACTGGAGAATGTTTTTGATTTCACCCCCCGAGTTTTGAATAATTTGATGACATCTGTAGATTCGGACAAATTAAATGTTTGTTTTGACCTGGGACATTTTAATATACATTCCCGGGTTAGTTTACAAACATGGTTTGAAACTTTGGGCAATAATATTAAATATCTGCATATTAATGATAATATGGGAGTACAGGATACTCATTCAATAATAGGAAATGGTGAGATTAATTGGCAGGAGTTTGACAGATGTATTGAGAAATATAATTCATCTCCCATGACTGTTCTGGAAGTTGATATTGGCAACTTAAAATCTATTAAAAAATCTATAAACTATCTAAAAAAATATGGGATTTATCCCTATTGAATAAATTAATTTATATGGATTTTATTCATATCAGCCGGTGTAATTTTGTTTTAATTTATTTTCATAATTCTTATTATTGGAAGCCATAAGACTTTGTTACAGTAAATTTACCTGTGTTTTTGATTTAGTTTTCGGTCAAAAAATAGTGTTACCTTCGCGAAAACTCTTTTCTGAATTTACGCTCAGCCCGGCACATCCTGAGCCTGGTTGCAATATTTGGCTATGGTGCTGATATGGGCCTGGAAATATTTTCAGCCGCGGGGGTAAGTGGAGGTTATAACCTTGATGTCTGAAGAAAATAGCGAAGAATTTATTGATTTGTTTAATGAAGTTGAACAATTTCTACAAAATAAGAGCCAAAAAAACCATTATCAAAGTTTTCAAAGTCTTATTGACGAATTCAAACATAAAAACAGTATAATTGATTTTTATTACGAAGAGTTAGCTCACATAAAACAGGTCAGAAATGTTTTGGTTCATAATCATGAGTATTATGCTGTTCCCAATGAAAAATCTTTGAACACAATAAGAAAAATTAAAAAAATATTGATGTCTCCTCCGACAGTAATTAAGCTTTTTGCTGATGAAGTAATGACTGCCAGACTGGAGGACTCTTTAATGGATACAATTACAAAAATGGATGAAAGAGGATATACACAGGTCCCAGTTTTAAATGACATTAAAGAAGTAGTTGATATGTTAACAACCAATACTATTACCCGCTGGCTTGGTAGTTTGCAGGAGGAAAGTGGCTTGTATAAAATAAAAGGATCAACTGTCGTAAGTGAGGCATTGGAATATGGAGAGGAGCGTTTAATTTATGAGTTTGTAGCAGCAGATTTAAGTATAGCTACAGTGATAAAAATTTTTAACAGGGTGCAAAAATCAGATAAAAAGCTGGAAGGAATTTTGATAACTGAAAATGGCCAAAAAAATGAAGAATTATTGGGTATAATTACTAAGTGGGATATAACAAGAATATATGATATTATGGAGAACAATGGAAGTTAGTAAATAATTTTATTAGAATTTTGTAATATTAGATGGATACAAAAAAACCAGGTTATCTGGACTGGAAGGTTATAATATTTATATTTTAATTGGATTGGAGAAGAAGGAGGGTAATTAAAATGAGCAAAACTGTAATGATAGTAGATGATGCAGCTTTTATGAGGATGTCATTGAAAAAATCCCTGCAGGATGAGGGATTTGAGGTGATTGCTGAAGCAGAAAATGGCAAACAGGCAGTAGATAAGTATACTTCGGAAAATCCTGATTTAGTTACAATGGATATTACTATGCCGGAGATGGACGGATTGGAAGCTGCTAAGAATATTATAGACAATGATTCTGATGCCAAGATAATAATGGTTAGTGCGATGGGGCAGCAGAAAATGGTAATAGAAGCTATTGAGGCAGGAGCTAAGGATTTCATTGTCAAACCTTTTGATGATAAAAGAATTAGTGAAGCTGTAAATAAAGTTTTTTCTTGAAAGGTTATTAGCTAAAACCTCATCCAAACTCGTTAATACTTTAAATTGTAATATTAGGAAGGAAAAAATTGATTTAACAAGAATTATTATTCAAAGAAAGATACTTAAGAAATTTATTGTTTTCAAGTTGAATTCTCGGGGTATTTTTTGCTGGTGATTTCTATTATTAAGTTTTTATTATGATTTATATTATAGGTTTTTCTCATTAATAACGTTTGATTTTAATATAATTTTTGACCCCATGAATACACAAGTCTACATAAATATTTAATCTTTCAAATCTATCTCAACACGAAGCGATAATGTGAAATTGTTTGTGCCAAATTGTAACAGGGGGGAAATTAAATGGCTGAAAATTTAGTAGAACTTAAGAAAAAGCAGGGTATTGGAATTATAATGCCGGAAGGGGAAATTGTGTTTGAAAATTCTAACCCACTCAAAAAAGAGGTCAAGAATAAAATTAGAAAAGATGAAGAAATTCAAAAGTTAATTGTAAATTTAGAACTGGTTTCATATCTGGATAGTTCCGGGGTTGGTTTTTTAATTTCTCTATTGAAGTTCATGCGCCAGCGCGAGGGAGACATGGTAATAACAAATTTGAATGATAAAGTTGAGAGAGTGATTGAACTCACAAAACTGGATGGAATAATTGATATATATGGAGATACTGAGGAGGCTCTGGAAAATTTAGTTTAGTTGATTTGTTTTTTTAGTAATCAAATAAAAAAATTATTCCAGAGGGGAGCTGGCTATGAATGAAAATAGAACTAAAAAATAATTCTGCCCGGATCATTCCGGGGGAAAGTATAAATTTATCCAATGCTGAGGAGTTTAAAGATAAATTTTTAGAGTTGGTAGAAGAAAAAAATATAAAAAAAATAATTATTGATTTCAAGAATGTAGAGAAGATAGACAGCTCTGGCCTGGGAAAATTGCTTTTGTTCAATAAAATCACAGAGGAAAATGAAGGGTCTTTGAGAATAGAGAACATAAATTCACAGTATGTAAGAAATGTATTTAATATGGTTGATCTGAAAGATACTATGGATCTAGATCTGTAAACGTACAAAAATTATATTAATTGAAACTTTGAAGGGATTGCTTATATATGATTGACAGTAAAGATTCCACTTTTAAATTTAAAATGCCCTGTCAGGAAGATGCTATTGCTGGAATTTTGCATGAGATAACAACTGAAATTGCTAAAGTTGATCCTGAGATTTCAGATTTAGAGTTCCGGGTAGAGATGGCGGTGCGGGAAATGCTGGCCAATGCTATAGAACATGGGTGTAAAAGTTCTGAACAGGAAATTTATATTGAGTTGCAGACAAGTGTTTCTCGGGTGAAAATAGCTGTAAAAGATCCCGGAGAGGGATTTGATTTTGACAGAGCAAATTTAAATGATATGCAGGTTA
>CAYOFJ010000074.1:0-4667 GCA_964403065.1 uncultured Halanaerobiaceae bacterium
CTCACTTTAGGTTTTTGCAGTGAAAATAAACTAACATCAATATCGTTTACCTGAACTTGAATAAAATTAGTTTCACTCTTGTTTTTATCAGCACTAACTCCAATTCCTACAGGAGTAACCATCTGAGTGCCGGCAAGATTTTCAATTTCTCCCCTAACATTTTTCAAGTCTTCAGCATCTCTAATTCCCACTCTATTTTCATCAAGATCAAGATAAGTTGAAAGTTTTTTGGTTAAACCAGGAGTTAAACTCCCTCCTCCAATACAAATAACAGCTCGAGGGGAGTTTTGATTCAATCTTAAAATTTCTTCCCCTATTAAACCCGCCATCTCATCTACATTGGGCTCAATAACTTCTCTGATTTCTCCTGAATTAATATTTTTTTCATTACCCAGTGCATCTTTGACTGTGAATTCTTCTTTATTCGACAATTTACATTTAACTTCTTCTGCTGAATGATAATCGATCAGAAAATGTTCAGCAATTGCTTCAGTTATTTCATCACCAGCAACCGGCACCATACCATAACCAACCATTGTACCGCTTTTAGTAACAGCTATATCTGCAGTTCCTGCTCCAATGTCAACCAGTGCCAGATTGAAATTATACATATCTCTGGGCACAATAACTTCAGCTGCCGCAATTGGTTCCAGAGTGAGTCCTGTTACTTCTAGACCTAAATTATCAATTACTGAAAAAAGAGAGTCAACAACTATCTGTGGTAAAAATGTAGCAATAATATCTACTTCAATTTCACTGCCCTGCTGATGAAATATTTCAGTAACAAAAATGCCATCAACCCTATATTCCTGGACAGTATGACCGACAAAATGATATCGACCATTATCATTTTGTGAATCAGAACTTTCCAGGCGATTTTGAGCTTTTTGAACCGCTGAATATTCCAGAGCACTTACATCTTTTTCGCTGACCTTCTTTTTGTTTTCAAATTCAATTTTACTCGTGCATTCAACTGTTTCCAGCGCCCTACCTGCAGCCGCTATGGCAGCCTGATTTATCTGCCTATCAATGCTGTTTTCCAGGTTTTCAACAATATTTTTTACCTGATCGGTAACCATGCTCACATCATGAATCTGACCATCATACATGGCTCTATTTTGATGGGAGATAACTTCGGAAGCCCTGATATTATATTCACCTTTTTCTTTGTCTAAAATTAATCCCACCACTGTCCTGGTGCCTATATCTAAAGCAAATACATGCGAGTTTGGTGAGGACATCTACAGACCACCTCATTTTATTGAAAATAAAAATAAATTTCTTCTTCACAAAATTAAACATAATCATGGTTACCTACTTTTTAATTCTACATTATTGAATAATTTCCTGCCTATTAGTATTTGTTGCATAAAATAATTTAAATATTAAGGGTGAAAAACTAAAAAGCCTATAAAATTGTAATAATAGAGCACGAATAAAAATGCCAGACTAATTATAGTCAATAATAGTTGATTAATAAAATTACTGCGTAAAAACCCTTCTTTGATCATCTGATATATTGCAATCAACAACAATATTAACATAACTACAGGAATTAAATTCACTAAGCCCATCCATTCTGGCCACCCATATGGAGATTGAAATAAATCATAAAAGAAATAACTCTGTATAATTATAAAAGCAATCCCCAGTAAAGAAAGTATAACTCCAGGCCAGACTGACAGTGCTTTCTGACGGGAAAAACTGCTTCTTATTCCGGCAAATAAATTACGAATATTGACCGAGACAGTGACTACATAAGTTAAAAAAGCTATTATTACAATAATCAAATGAAGAACCGGTGATTCTAAAAATGATAACTTAAAATATTTCTCTGTGGGATTCTCTCCCCTAATGACTCCATCAATTTCACCATTTTCATCACTGGTAAAAATCAAAGAATGTCTGCCCTGAGGGCTAATAAACTCCAATTTTTCATCTCCCGGTCGATAGGATATTTCACGGAAATCAGAAGCAATTAATTCATTGTTTTGAGCAGAAATTTCTAATCTATTAAAACGGCTGAGTAATTTTTCAGGTGTGGAATGAGAACTACGACTGGAATAATAACTGCCAGTAAAGCGGGAAAGATCAGGTTCCCCTTCACCATCTTTTATCTGTAAATCCTGGGAATAAAATTCAGATATAAAAGCTTGTATTAATTCCATTCTGGCAAAGCTGCCTTCACCACCGTTATAGGCCACAAATATGCCTAACTCCCTCTCTGGTAGAAAAAATAGGCCGCTGCTAAATAAATTTGTATCTCCCCCATGCCAAAATAATTCCTCACCAGCAATTTCCTGCTGCATCAACCCCAGTGTCCAACCAGCAGCCTGAGGATGGGGTCTAAATTGAGAAGAAAACATTTTATCTATTTTATTTTCTGAAAGAATGTTCCATACCCGTCTCGTTTCCTGGCCGTTTTTTCTGGGCATAATAGCGCGCATAAAATTAACCATATCTCTGGCGGTCACCGAATGCCCTCCTGCCGGAGTCTCTTGAATATACTCAAAATCCCGGAAATGATATCTTCCGGATTCTTTTATATGACCACAGCTCATTCTTTCCTGCAAATTTTCAGGAAGAGGTTGGCTGGCTGTAGAATTTCTCATCCACAGTGGGGCAAAAATTTCAGACTCAATATATTCCTGATAATTTTTGCCGGAGACTTCCTCAAGTATATATCCGGCCAGAGTTGTGCCATAATTGGAATAGGCAGGAATCTCGCCGGGACTATAAACCAATTTTGGATGCCCATATTCTTTTATATAATTTTCTACAGTAAGCAAATCCTCCGCGGAAGGGGCCAAAAGTGTTATGCCTCTTTCTTCAAACCCGGGTGTGTGTGTCATAAGATCTGTCAGAGTAATTGGTGAAACATCTTCCTCATAATCAATCTGGAGTTCCGCCGGTAAATATTCATTTATATCCTGATCCAATTCTAAATTTCCTCTTTCGGCCTGCTGCAAAATAGCCGTCCAGGTAAATATTTTGCCCACAGAACCAGTTCGCACTAAATGCCTGTCAGGATCCATATTTTCTTCTTTATTCCAGCAGGCTTTTCCCAGCCCCCTCTTGTAAATAGACTTATCTCCTTCGACTACGTTGATTACCACCCCCGAAATTTTATCGCTGGCCAGCTGCTGCTGCAGGACTCCATCCAGAAAACCTGCCAGTTTATCGCGGTCAATTCTTTCTGCAGCATATAACTTAATATCAAATCCGACAAAAATTAACACAAATACAGTTAAAACCAGTACAAGTTTTATTAATACCTGCTTCCGTTTACCTATTTCGGACATGATATCCCCCTTCCGCCCTAACCCCAGCTGCAGTCACTTTTATAAATCTGATTTTAATTTCTTGCTTAATTCAAATTACTTTTAATATCACGGGCAATTTCTTCAGCATTAAAACCAAAATAACTGCCAACTTCTTCCCCTGGAGCACTGCGACCAAATTCTTCCACAGAAAAGACGAGATCTCCTGAACCTATAAATTCATACCAGCCCTGACTCACACCTGCTTCTAAAACCACTCTTAAAGCTGAATTCGGCTGTAAAAATTCACCACCCTTTTCAGACAAAAATGCTGAAAACTTCTCCCGGTTAGGAATAGAAATAACCCGGCTGGGAACATTTTCTTCTTCCAAAATATCCGCTACTTCCATAGATAAAGAAACTTCACTACCGCTGGCCAGTAAAATTACTTCCGGGTCAGAGCTTGACTTCATTATATATCCGCCCCGAGAAAGAGTGATTTCATTATCTTTCTCCAGAATAGGGAGAGATTGTCTGGTAAGAACCAGGGCAGTAGGTCCTTCTTTATAATTTAAAGCTTCCTGCCAGGCTGCAGCCGCTTCTTCAGCATCTGCTGGTCTTAAAACCTGTAAATTAGGTATTAAGCGCAAAGATTCCAGCTGTTCCACAGGTTGATGAGTAGGTCCATCTTCGCCAATAAATATTGAATCATGAGTAAATACATAAACATTGGGCAGTCCCATTAATGCTGCCAGCCTTATTGTAGGTCTCATATAGTCAGAAAAAACTAGAAATGTGGCGGCAAAAGGTCTTAAACCTTCATGTAAAGAAATTCCATTGACAATACCACCCATACCATGTTCTCTGACACCAAAACGAAAGTTTCTGCCGGCATAGTTTCCGGGCTGTATTTCTCCCATATCTTCCTGATAGGTTTTGTTAGAAGGTGCCAGATCAGCAGAACCTCCAACCAGATAATCAACTTCATCCATTATTTTACTCAAAACTTTACCGGCTGATTTACGGGTGGCAGTATCAAGATTTAAATCCAGTTCATTTATAGATTCAGAAAGTCTTGCAGGCAGTTTGAGGTTATGAGCCTGCTGCCAGTGCTCATAAAGTTCAGGATTTTTCTGCTGCCAGAGTTCGAATTTTCTCTGCCATTCTTCATATTCCTGTCTCAATTCTGCTCTTTTCTCACGCCAGAAATCATTTACTTCCTCCGGTATGAAAAACTTCTCATCAGGAGGCAAACCAATATTTTCCTTCAAACCTTTGATTTCATCTTCGCCCAGGGGAGAGCCATGAGCACCAGCATCACCTGCCATAGTGGGGGCACCATGAGCAATTTCGGTTTTTACCTCTATCAAAGTCGGTTTGCTTTCATCCCTTTTCGCCTGAGAAACT
>CAYOFJ010000074.1:4677-8737 GCA_964403065.1 uncultured Halanaerobiaceae bacterium
CCTCCCTGAGCTCATTGAAATCATAGCCATCAACATTCTCAATAACCTGCCAGTCAAATGCTTTAAACCGGGCAGGCACATCTTCCGTAAAAGCTTTTTCTGTGCTGCCTTCAATAGATATATTGTTGGAATCATAGAAGACAATTAACTTGCCCAAATTCCAGTGTCCGGCCAGAGAGCCAACTTCGGAACTGATTCCTTCCATGAAATCCCCATCACTGGCCAGTACATAGGTATAGTGATCAATTATATTTATTTCCTCTGTATTATATTTTTCTGCCAGCATCCTCTCAGCTAAAGCCATACCTACAGAATTAGACAAACCCTGTCCTAAAGGACCGGTTGTTGTTTCCACCCCGGGTGTTTCCCTGCACTCTGGATGTCCAGGAGTGGGAGACTCCAGCTGACGAAAATTTTTGATATCCTCCAGAGAAAGATCATAACCACTTAAATGCAGAAGAGAATATAGCAGCATTGAACCATGGCCGGCGGAAAGCACAAAACGATCTCTGTCAGGCCAATCCGGGTCATGGGGATAATAAGACATTATCTCTCCAAACAACAAAGATCCAAGTTCTGCGCAGCCTACAGGCATTCCCGGATGACCGGAATCCGCTCTTTCCACAGCATCTACAGAAAGTCCTTTTACTGTATCAGCTATATTTTGTAACATATTATGCCTCCTCAAAAATATTATTATTCTTCATCATCAGACTTTGATTTCTTTTGTTGTAAAATATCTTCAGCTTCTTTTTTGTCAAAAGAATACCTCTCTTTACAAAATTGACAGCGCACTTCAACTTCATTTCTTTCCTCCAGAGAAGTTTTAATCTCTTCTGCAGGCAAACCTTCCACAATTTTTCGAGTTCTATCTTTACTGCAATGACAGTTATACTCAACTTCTTTTTCAGCTAAAATTCTAAAACCTTGATCACCAAAAATTTTTTCCAGCAATGTATCAGGATTATAGCCCTCAGAGATCAATTCGCTGAGCGAACCCAATTTACTAATATTTTCTTCTAAAATATCTATTTGCTCTTCACTGGCTCCCCCCATAATCTGCACAATAAATCCTCCGGCAGCCGAAACTGTCAAATCCGGCTCTACCAGTACACCCAGACCCACCGAAGAAGGAGTCTGTTCAGATTTTGTAAAATAATATGTTAAATCTTCGCCTACTTCACCACTGATCAATTCTACACTGCCTTCATAATGATCTTTTAAATCGAGGTTTTTCTGGACCGTCAGGGTTCCAGGGCCTATCCCTCTAGCCACATCAATTTTTCCTGTTTCTGACAGAGGCAATTCCACATCCGGATTTTGTACATACCCTCTAACTCTTCCATGCAAATCAGCTTCAGCTATAATATATCCCAGTGGTCCTTCACCATTTATTCTTAAAATAATTCTTCTGCCTGATTTTAACATCGAACCAACCAACAAACCACCCGTGAGTACTCTTCCCAGGGCCGCAGTGGAAAGAACAGTGGTACCATGTAGCCTCCGGGCCTCACGGACTACCTCAGTTGTTCTAACTGAAAGAGCTCTTATCTGTCTATCCTTACTGATAGCTCTTACTAAATAATCACCATTTTTATCAACCATTAAAACAAATCCTCCTTTATTTAAACTGTTCTATTTTATAATATTATTTTCTTGTAGTTCTGTCAACGCTGGGGTTATTATAATAATTTTAACAGAAAATTTTTATCTTTCTACAGGTTTAGGTTTTCGGGTCATAGTATAGGCTACTCCTGCTAAAATTAAAGTGCCGCCAAAAAAAGTAAGCCGGGTAATGGTTTCTCCCAGCAGCAGCCAGGCAAGTATTGTAGTCAATATCGGTTCACCAATTATGGAAACCGAAACTAATGTTGTGGGGACATATCTAACTGCCAGATTGAGTACTGAATGCCCTATAAGCGTGGGACCTATAGCAAGCCCCAAAAATAACAGCCAATTTCGAGTTCCATACCCTACAAATGAATAATCACTTATTAATATTCCAATGAATAAAAACATAGCTGCATAAAAATAAACTGTAAAAATATAGGGGAAATAATTTAATTCTTTTCTCAAACTGCGACCAGAAAACAAATAGAGTCCGGCAAAAAATGCTGCCATTACCGCCAGAAAATCTCCTTTTATATTGGCAAATAAATTATGTATGTCACCAGCACCTACTATAAAACTGCCAACAACTGAAATTACTACCCCTATAATTATTCCTTTTTGCAGATCTTCTCTGGCCCAGAGCGCTTCAAATAAAAGAGTAAAAATAGGCTGAAGAGCTACGAAAATAACCGCATTAGCTACAGCAGTGTATTCAAAAGCAGTTACCCACAACATAAAATGAACAGCCAGGAAGAATCCTACCAGAATCTGTCTTTTACTATAAAATAAAGCAAATTTACAGTCCTGGCGGTATATAAACAAAGGTAATAAAGCTACAACACTCAAAAACATGCGATAAAAAGCAATAATCAAAGGAGGAGCATCAGCCATAGCCACGAAAATTCCTGCAAAAGAAATGATAAAAATGCCTGCTCCCAGAATAAAATATATTTTGTTTTCTAGATCAAATTTTTTGCTCATCCCTTATCCCACCAGGGTAGTTTGCTGAAATCACGCAAAGGCATGACTTTTTCTTCCCCCGGTTCTAAATCGATTCTTTCCTCACAATGCTGTAAATATAATTCTTGATCAGAAAGCAGCCGATAACTGGCCCCTCTTTCTGTTACTCTCACCCTCAAATGTCGACCTTTAAAATAAATGGTAAATTGATATCCATCCATAGGTTCCGGCAGATAAGGTTTGAAAGAAATTTCTCCGTGATAATTTCTCATACCCGCAAAACCATATACCAGAGTCATCCAGGCACTGCCTAAAGCAGCAGTATGTAAGCCCATATATGTATTTTCATTAAAATCATCAAGATCCAGACGGGAAATCTGTATGAAGTATTTAAAAGCTTCATCCACATACCCAATCTCTGAAGCTATAATGCTATAAACTGCAGGTGAAAGAGAAGAATCATGAGTGGTTTTAGGTTCATAATAATCATAGTTGGCCTTCTTTTCTTCCAGGGAAAATTTATCTCCCTGCAGCAGCATTAGCAAAATTACATCTGCCTGTTTAATTACCTGATAACGCCAAATTGTCAGGGGGTGCCAGTTTGATACCAGCGGGAGCTCTTCATGAGGAATTTCCTCTATATCTATGGGTTCTTTACAGATAAAAGAATCATCCTGAGGATGAATTTGCAACTCTTTATCATAAGGAAGATACATATTATCTGCTGCTTCTTTCCACTTATCAATTTCTTCTAAGCTTAGATCTATCTTCTCAGCCAGTTCCTGGAATTTATCTTCATTTTCATTTCTCATCTCCAGAAGAGTGTCCCGGGCAAATTCAAGATTAAATTTGGCCATATAATTTGTAAAACAATTATTATCAACTCCGGGTTTATATTCATCCGGGCCGCAAACTTCATTTAATAAAAATGCGCCACATGTATGGCTGTAATGTCCGCAGCTGATCCACATTCTGGCAGTTTCAGCAAGTATTTCAGCTCCCATCTCGTGTAAAAATCCCTGATCTTCCGTAGCAGTAACATATAAATATATGGCATAGGCAATATCGGCATCAATATGATACTGGACGGTAGAACCCATAAAAAACCCGGAAGCTTCCTTTCCATTAATAGTGCGCCAGGGGAATAAGGCGCCATCAAGCTTGACCCTTTCAGCGTTATCCCGGGCTTCTTCCAGTATATGATAGCGATATTCCAGAAGTTTCCGAGCAATTTGCGGACGATTAAATAAATAAAAAGGAATTATAAAGGTTTCAGTGTCCCAGAAATAGTGCCCTTCATAAAATTCTCCAGACAGCCCTTTAGCTGGAACATTAGTCCTGCCATCTCTGCCGGTAGATTGAATAAGCTGGAAAGCATTATAACGCAGAGCCTGCTGTAAATATCCCTGGCCCCGGACAAAAACATCAAAATCTTTCCAGTAATCCTCTAAAAATTTTTTCTGCTGTTTTTTTAAATTTTCCGCCCCTT
>CAYOFJ010000075.1:0-8729 GCA_964403065.1 uncultured Halanaerobiaceae bacterium
TGCCATACCTTTTCACTCCTCATCTACGGCTATAGCTTTTTGGGTAGCGGCCTTCATATCAGTTTCAACTTCAATGTCATTTTCCTGCAAGAGTTTAGTTCCCTTGCTTTCGTTTGTCCCCCTCAACCTCACTACTACCGGGATTTCCACGTTTTCTATACTTTCCAGTATACCTCTGGCTATCTCATCACAGCGTGTAATACCTCCTAAAATATTTATGAAAATGACATTAACTCCGGTCTGTCCGGCCACTTTTTCCAGAGCTCTGGACATTGTCTCGGCTGTTGCTCCTCCCCCGATATCAAGAAAGTTTGCTGGCTCTCCCCCTAAATGCATCAGGGTATCCATGGTGCTCATGGCCAGACCCGCACCATTAACAATGCATCCTACAGTTCCTTCCAGTTCTACATAGGGCAAATCCTCTTCCTGGCTGGAAAAATCTCCCTGGCGAAATAAAGCATCTTCATCAATTATTAACTTGGCATCTGCCGCATAAAAACCATCTGCAGTTAAAGCCAGGGGATTTATCTCAGCCGTATGAGCATCCTTTTCTTGAAAAAGACGATTGAGTTTTCTTATGACAGAGCTTAAACCAGTTAGATTTTTACTTGCTATCCCCAGCTCGGCAGCCAATTCTCTGGCTCTATAGCCCTCAATTATCCCCCCCGGTTCCAGACAATATTTTATAATTTTCTCCGGGGTTTCTTCTGCTACCTCTTCAATATCGACTCCACCCTCCAGGCTAAGCATTAAAACGGGTCTTTTAACCTGGCGGTCAACCGTCAGGCTTACATAAAATTCTTCCTCAATTCCCAGCTTCTCTTCCACCAGCAGTTGGTTTACAGAAAAATCTTTAATCGTCAGGGATAAGAGCTTTTCTGCTTTTTGGCGGGCTTCCGCCGGAGAAGAAGCAAATTTAATACCTCCTGCTTTACCTCTGCCTCCGGTCAAAACCTGAGCTTTTAATGTCACTGCGGAACCAATTTCTTCTGCTATATTTTCTGCCTCTTTCGGTGTTTCAGCTATCTGGCCTTTTGGAATAGGTAAATTATATTCAGCAAAAATTTTTTTAGCCTGGTATTCATACATCTTCATTAAAATCACCACACAATTATAAAAGATTTTAAGCAAGTGTGAAAATAATAATTTTCTAAAAACTTAATTAAAATTTTTATAACCTCTCCTGATAACTGATTGCTGGTTAATAATGTATTCCTGAAAAAAGTTCTGATTCCTGCTTGCAGTAAATTTTAATTCAGTTCAAGCTCCTAACCGCCAGACTAATTAACTATAATTTGGTCTGCTCAACCGCCAGTAGAAATCCAGTATATCCTGAGTTATTTCACCCGGTGTACCATCGCCAATTATATGTTCATCAACCTGTACCACCGGCATAACTTCAGTTGTAGTCCCGGTCAAAAATAATTCTTGAGCAGATAAAAATCTTTCTAATTCTATACTCTCCTCCCTTACTATATAATTATTTTCTTCGGCCAGTTCCATAATAGTACGGCGGGTAATCCCATTCAAAATATAATTGCTGGCAGGAGGTGTAATCAGCTCATTTCCTTCAACAATAAAATAATTGGATATAGCTCCTTCCATAGCATAACCATCGCGGACAAAAATAGCTTCAAAAACATCAGATTTTTCCGCCGCTTTTCTGGCCATAACATTGGGCAGCAGCTGCAGCGATTTTATATTACAACGGGCCCATCTCCTATCCGGATAGGTGATAACTTCTACTCCCTGAGAAAAATATTCTTGCGGATAAGGTTCAATATCGGAAATATTCATCATGATTTCCGGATCCAGATTATCAGGATAGGCATGATGCCGGGGACAGGTTCCTCTAGAAACCTGAACATATAATTTAACGTTTTGGCCTGATCCCTTATTTAAACATCCCGCATTGGCTAAATACGACCTGGCCTCATCTATAAACCATTCAGCTGAAGGCAGATCGATATCTATAGCCCGGGCTGAATTTTCCAGTCTCTCCATATGTGCCTCCAGTTTTAAGGGGGCCCCATCCCACACAGCTACTACTTCGTAAACTCCATCACCAAACTGATGCCCTCTATTAGACAGCTCTACACCTGCCTGACTCTGTTCCAATTCTTCCCCATTTATATAAACTTTATCTTTCATTTTAAATTCCCCCGGGAAATTTATTTAGGTTATGCTCCATAACCGTTGTTTAAAACGTTATATATGCTGAAAAGATTCGCCTGTTTAGCTCCAGTTTTTTAATCGGAAGTTACAGGGCTCAGTTCACAGGAAATTTTACCTGTGCTTAAGTTTAATTTCGGCCATAAAATTGTGCTTCCTGCGCGCAATCTCCACCCTGAGCTTGCGCACATCCCGGCACACCCTGTGCGGGAGACACAATTTTATGGCCCTGGTTCTGGCCCAGACTTCGGAAATTTCTAGTATCACATTGTTTTATAACTTCCAATTAAAAGAATTACAGCATATATAGCATTTTTGGAAACCTGTTTCCATATTATTTAACCAAAAACAGAGAGCATGACACCAGCAGCCACGGCCGAACCAATAACTCCTGCTACATTGGGGCCCATAGCATGCATGAGAAGAAAATTAGAGGAGTTTTCTTCCTGGCCTAATTTTTGTACAACTCTGGCAGCCATGGGTACAGCAGAAACTCCGGCAGCACCAATCATGGGATTAACCTTATTTTCGGTGAATCTATTCATTATTTTACCCAGTATAAGACCTGTGGCAGTACCGAAGGAAAAGGCCAGAACTCCTAAAAGTAATATCTGTAATGTATCAGCTCTGAGAAATCTGTCGGCAGAAGCGCTGGCTCCAACTGCCACACCTAAAAAGATAGTTACAGCATTTATTAAAGCATTCTGAGCAACTTCATTCAAACGATCAACCACACCGGCCTCTCTAAACAAGTTGCCCAGCATCAGCATTCCCACCAGCGGGGCGGAAGCAGGGACTAAAAATACAACAACCAGCGCAACGGCAATAGGAAAAATTATCTTTTCTTTTTGTGATACGGGTCGGAGCTGCTCCATTTCCATTTTTCTTTCATCAGAACTTGTTAAAAGTTTAATAATGGGAGGTTGAATTATGGGAACCAGCGCCATATAAGCATAGGCTGCTATTGCTATCGGCCCTAAATATTCTGGAGCCATGAGCGAAGAAAGATAAATTGCAGTAGGGCCATCTGCTCCCCCAATAATTCCAATAGAAGCAGACTGAGGACCAGTAAATCCCAGTAAAATTGCTCCTATAAAGGTAAGAAAAATTCCAAATTGAGCAGCTGCTCCCAGCAGAGCACTCTTGGGGTTGGCCAGTAGAGGACCAAAATCCGTCATTGCTCCTACCCCCAGAAAAATCAGGGGAGGAAAAATCCCCAGGGCATTACCCATATAAAAATACTGAAATAAACCTGCTGGCTGTCCGCCGGCAGCTTCCTCCATCAAACCGGTAAGAGGTAGATTTACCAGCATCATGCCAAAACCAATGGGAATTAAAAGTAAAGGTTCATATTCTTTAGCAATTCCCAGATATATTAACACTAAAGAAATCGCTATCATAATTATTTCCTGATATCCTATCCAAAATATACCTGACCTGGCTATGAAGTCCAAAAAAGCCTGTCCCAAATTTTTTACCTCCCGGATATTTTTTTAACAATTTTGATGTTAAACTAACATTTTTTACTGCCAGCACTAAAAATATTTGTTCTAATTAAATCATTCAACTGACATGATATGATCTCCTGCCTCAACTGATTGATCCGGCTCAACTACTATATCTCCTACAGTGCCGCCGCAGGGAGCGTAAACTTCATTTTCCATTTTCATTGCTTCCAGAATCATGATCAAATCTCCCTGGTTCACCTGATCTCCTTCGGAAACTTTTAATTCCAGCACTTTACCTGCCATCGGTGCTTCAACGTCGCCATCTCCCCCACCAGCCTGAGATTTTTTATCGGTAGTTGCTTTGCTTTTTCCGGATGAAGGAGCATCAACTCTTTCCTGAGCAGGCTTCTTATTGTTATTCTGAGCTTTTTGTTCAGTACTGCTGGGTTGACCCGTGGATTGTGATGAAACAGACTGAGATTTATCTCCTGACGAACCTTCAGTTACTTCCTCCACTTCAACTTCATAAGTTTCTCCGGCTACGGTAACTTTAAATTTTCTTTTCATACACTTATTTTACCTCCTGTTTTCATTTCTGGTTTCCACAGCATCCATTTCCGATTCTACCTCTCTCGTCCAGGCCGAAACTGGCCTGCTTTTCTTTTCGACTCTTATTACCCGAAATTTTTGAGATCGTTTAGCATAAAATGCCTGAATAGCAGCAGTAATTGCTGCCAGAACTTCAGGATTTAATCCTTCTTTTGGAGCCTCCGGCTTTGTCTCGCCGGAAATTTCAGGTTCTGACTTAACCCCGGATTTAGCCGGAGATTTTGGTTCAGATATTCTGCCGGCAGCTGCACTGTTTCCGGCAAATTTTTCAATGCTTTTGATGGTGACGAGTAAAATTAAAAGTATGGTAAATACTATCACCATCCCCAGTACAGCTACCTGAGCACCGGCGTAAAGCTGTTCAGCAGTGCTCATCTCAGCCAGAGCTTCGGCATCCTGTATTAATTCCAGTGGTGACATCTATCTCCCTCCTGACATTAATCTCAATCTTAATTCTGCCTGTTTAACAGTGTGATTTTAAACGGGAAAATTGCCGTGCTTTTTGGCCGGAAGCTGCTGTCTCTTATCTCTTATAGCTTCCAGTGACCTGATCAGCTGTGGTCTGGTTTCTTCCGGCAGAATAACATCATCCACATAACCTAAAGAAGCAGCCTGATAGGGATTGGCAAAATTATCTCTGTATTCATCAATTTTTTGCTGACGCACTTCTTCGGGATTATCAGCATTTTTTATTTCTTTTCTGTAAATTATATTGGCAGCCCCTCTAGGACCCATTACCGCAATTTCAGAAGTGGGCCAGGCAAAAACATAATCACCTTCCAGATGACCGCTGCTCATGGCTATATAGGCTCCGCCATAAGCTTTGCGCAGAATCACGTTCATAAGTGGCACAGTGGCTTCACTATAAGCATATAACAGTTTGGCTCCATGTCTTATTATACCGCCATGTTCCTGTTCTACTCCTGGCAGATAACCGGGCACATCTGTAAAAGTTAATATAGGAATATTGAAACTATCACAGAATCTTACGAAGCGGGAAGCTTTATCGGAAGAATCAATATCCAGACAGCCTGCTTTTACCTTGGGCTGATTGGCAACTATACCTACACTGTGACCGCCCAACCGCGCAAAACCAATAACAATGTTGGGGGCAAAATAAGGCTGAACTTCCAGAAAATCACCTTTGTCCACTATCGGCTCAATTACATCTCTAACATCATAGGATTTTTTGGGTTTGTCAGGCACTATATTTCTCAATTCTTTTTCCTGACGGTCAAGAGGATCATCATTTTCTTCAAATGGGGGTAATTCTCGATGATTATCTGGTATATAGGAAAGCAGCTTTCTCATGCGGGAAAAACAATCCTCTTCATTATCATCCAGGAAATGAGCAACTCCACTATACTGATTGTGAGCCATCCCCCCACCGAGTTCTTCATGGGAAACTTCTTCTCCTGTAACAGATTTAATAACCTGGGGACCGGTTATAAACATTTTGCTGGTCTCATCGACCATAAAAACAAAATCAGTCAGTGCCGGAGAATAAACTGCGCCTCCCGCACAGGGACCTAATATGGCCGAAAGCTGAGGCACCACTCCCGAATTTATGGAGTTGCGATAAAAGATCCCCCCATAGCCTGAAAGTGAATTAACACCCTCCTGGATACGGGCACCGCCTGAATCATTTAAACCTATGATAGGAGCCCCGGCTTCTGCTGCTTCATCCATAATACGCCATATTTTTTTGGCATGCATTTCTCCCAGTGAACCGCCCATAGCAGTAAAATCCTGGGCAAAAACATAAACATTACGTCCATGAATTGTTCCCCGGCCTGTTACAACTCCCTCACCGGGAACGTCTTTTTCATCCATGCCCAGTTCTTGAGCTCTATGTTCAACGAACTTGCCAATTTCCTGAAAACTGCCGTCATCCAGCAGCATTTCAATTCTTTCCCGAGCGGTATACTTACCCTTATCGTGCTGTTTTTGAATTTTTTCTTCTCCACCGCCCTTCTCAATCTTTTCTTCCTTTTGCCGTAATTCATCAATCTTGTCCTCCACTCTAGTTCCCTCCTCTTCCAGTGTTTTCTCAATTATAGTAATTATCAAGCTAAAATACAAGTCAACAGAATGAAAATATCAGGGGTTCTATTTCAGATTAGTTACTGACATTTGATAGTTAAACACATAATAAGTATTTTGCAAGCTACAGGCCCTGTAGCTTGCAAAATAAATGTGTTAAATACTTATAACTTGCCAGCGTATATAGTGTTATAACAAAGCACCTGGGAAAGCATTATATTCTTAAATCCAGCCGCGATAGTCCATAGCTTCACTTAATCGTTGAATGGATTCAGCATAAGCTGCGGTTCTCATATAAATTTCTCTCTCTTCTGCCATATCATTAACTCTATTAAAGGCATCGATCATCATATCCTCCAAACGCTGGTCAATTTCTTCTTCTGACCAGTAATAACTGTAGTTATTTTGCACCCACTCAAAATAAGAAACGGTTACCCCTCCACAATTGGCCAGTATATCGGGAATAACCATTACATCTTTATCTTTTAATATTTCATCAGCTTCCGGTAGAGTAGGACCATTTGCAGCTTCAGCCAAAATTTGAGCATCAATTTCCCTGGCTACTTTTGCATCTATCTGATTGGCCAGAGCAGCAGGTATCAAAATATCACAGGATTTTGTGAGCAGCTCCTTATTGCCAATATCTTCGGTGTCAGGAAAACCTTTTACCGTATTATTTTCTTCATAATATTCATCGAGTTCGCTGGCACTTATTCCATCAGGATTATAAGCACCCTCAACCTGGTCTGTTTCCGGATTATAAACTGTGGTGCCAATGAGATTTGCTCCCAAATTCTCCAGGAAAATAGCACTGTAACTTCCTACTGAACCATAACCCTGAACAATTACATCAGCCCCTGTCAAATCCAGACCAATAGATTTAGCAGCTTCTCTTACTGTGTACATAACTCCTCTTCCGGTAGCATAACTCCTGCCTTCAGAGCCGCCCAGTACCAGAGGCTTGCCGGTAACCAGACCAGGGCTGTAAACCCCCTTATTTTTGGAATATTCATCTACAAACCAGCCCATTATTTGCGCGTTAGTATTTACATCAGGAGCAGGTATATCTTTATCAGGACCTATAATTGGTTCAATAGCCTGTATAAATTCACGGGAAAGCCTTTCAACCTCTCGTTCGCTCATGTCTGAGGGATCACATACTACTCCCCCTTTGGCTCCACCATAGGGAATATTGGCCAGAGAACATTTAAAAGTCATCCAGGCTGCCATGGCCTCAACCTCTCCCCTGTCTACATCGGGGTGATATCTAATACCACCTTTTGTAGGCCCCAGCACATCATTGTGCTGACAGCGAAAGCCCCTAAAAACTTCCACACTTCCATCATCCATCTTTACCGGCACTTCAACCTTTAAAGTTCTCATGGGATTTTTTAAAAAGGATTTCACCTGAGATTTTAAATTCAATTCCTCCGCAGCTATATCCAGCTGGGTAACTACCATATCATAAATATCAAATTCTCCACTCATTTACAATTCCTCCCCAATTAAATACTGCTTACTTTCTTATCAGTGTACACAAAATTTTTTGGCCTATATAGGCAAATACTTTTAATCCATCAAACCCTCTGTGGATAATTTGGCAAGTGCTATTGAATTATATTTTGTCTGGGCTGTATCGGCTCTGGAAGTTAAAACCAGGGGAACACGTGCACCGTAAACTACACTCGCCGCCGGAGTTCTGGCATATACTATCATAGATTTATAAAGTATATTTCCCGCCTCAATATCCGGAGTGATAATAATATCGGCTTTTCCTGCTACTTCCCCACCAATACCTTTATGTTTGGCGGCCGATTCATATAGAGCATTATCAAGAGCAAAGGGGCCATCTACATGACAATTTTTAATCTGACCTCTATCCTGCATTTTACTTAGCACAGCAGCATCGTGGGTGTCCGGCATGTTTGGCGAAACATTTTCCACGGCTGCCAGCAGGGCCACTTTAGGGCTCTCATATCCTACAGCGCGGGCAATGGTGACAGCATTTCTGATTATATCTGCTTTTTCACTCAAATCAGGATTAGGATTCATACCCGCATCACTCATGAAAATGATGTGGTCCTGTTCATGAAGATCCATTAAAGTTACCAGGCTTAATAGTTTATCCTGACGCAGACCATACTCTTTATTTAAAAGAGCCCGCAGAATAACACTGGTGCTGAGCATACCTTTCATAGGAAAGTCTGTCTCTCCCTCTGCTGTCATTTTGACAGCTTTTTGCGCAGCTTCCTCATCATTGTTAGCATCAACTATTTCAAAATCGGAAGAAGGTTTGCCCAGATTGCCCAGTACACTCTTTATTTTTTCTTTATCACCTATAAGAACAGGTTCAACCAGATCATCTTTCCTGGCTTTGACCACACTTTTCAGTACTACTTCATCACCTGCGGCTGCAACAGCCATCCGGGAGGATGGAGATTTTCGGGCAGCCTTTAT
>CAYOFJ010000076.1:0-8518 GCA_964403065.1 uncultured Halanaerobiaceae bacterium
CTGGTTTTAATAATAAAATAAACTTTTTCCATTTCCTGCAGTTGACATATATATTTTTAGATAATATATGTCATTTCCGGATGAAGTTTAGGAGAGAGCCCCTGATCTTCAGGGCGCCGAAGGTGCAAGGTTCCAGGATGGAACCGAAACTCTCAGGCTTCAGAATCCTAAATGGACGGATCTCTGGACGGATGACTGGACAGGGGGAGGCTATAATTTTATAGTCTCCCCTTTTATTTGTGGGGAAAAACACAAATAAAATTAACTGCCTGTTTTTCTAGAGATTTATTTGGGCAGTTATAACTTAACATTGGAGGTGAGTTAAAATTAAAAAGACGCCATTAAATAGTCTGCATCAAGAATTGGGGGCTAAGATGACTGATTTTGGTGGCTGGGAAATGCCGGTGGAATATGAAGGTATTATTACAGAACATAACAATGTCAGAGAAAAATGTGGTCTTTTCGATATTACCCACATGGGTGAAATAATGATTTCAGGCGAAAAGGCTGCGGAATATTGTGATTATCTGTTGACAAACAATGTAGAGGATATGAAGTCAGGTAAAGTTGTTTATTCACCAATGTGTTATGAAGATGGTGGTGTAGTTGATGATTTAATGATTTATCGCCTGGATGATAAAAAATTCATGCTGGTAGTTAATGCAGCTAATACTGAAAAGGACCATGAATGGGTTTTAGAAAATGCTCCTGCTGAAAAAGTTAATATAAATAATGCCACAGAAGACTTTGGCTTATTGGCCCTGCAGGGGCCGGAAGCTGAAAATGTTCTGCAGTCTGAAACAGAATATGATCTATCTAAATTGAAACCATTTCAATGTGACGAAGCAGAAATTGCCGGCGTAGAAATGATTTTTTCCCGGACTGGATACACTGGAGAAGACGGTTTTGAACTCTATCTTCCTATTGAGAGCACAGAAAAGGTCTGGAAGAGTCTGATGAAGTCAGGAGAGAAATATGATATAATGCCTATCGGATTGGGAGCTAGAGATACATTGCGTCTGGAAAAAACCTTATGCCTTTACGGACATGAACTGTCTCCTGATATTCATCCTCTGATGGCTAATCTGGGCTGGACAGTTGATTTTGACAAAGATGATTTTTTAGGAAAGGACGCTCTAAAAAAATATGAAGAAGAGGGATACCCCAGGGAACTGGCAGGTTTTATAATGCAGGAACGTGGTATAGCCCGTAAGGGATATACTCTGGAAAAAGATGGTGACGAAGTTGGTGAAGTAACCAGCGGTTCTTTTTCCCCGACTTTGGATGAGAATATTGGCCTGGGTTATATTGATCGTGAATATGTTGAATCTGGCACGGAAATTGATGTGATAGTTAGAGGCCGCAGTATAAAGGCCGAAATTGTTGATACACCATTTGTATAATGTTAAATAATTGAATTTGGGATAATGGTTTAGTATTATTTGCATTTAATTAATATATTGAAAAGCGCAAACTAAAGTTTACTCTTTAATAAAAACTAAAAGAAGCTTGAAATATTATTTTAAATCAAAAAACATATCAGGAGGGAAAACTTATGGATTTGGAAGTAAAAGAAGATCTTTATTACACTAAAGACCATGAATGGATTAGAGTAGAAGACGGTGAAGGCACAGTAGGACTTGCTGATTTTGCTCAGAATGAGCTGGGAGATATTGTATTCGTGGAAATGCCCAGAGAAGGAGATGAATTTGATCAGAAAGATGAGTTTGCGGTAGTAGAATCTGTCAAAGCTGTAGCGGACATTTATATTCCCGTAAGCGGCACTATAACTGAGGTGAATGAAGATCTGCTGGATCAGCCCGAATTGGTTAATGATGATCCTTATGGAGAAGGCTGGTTTGTTAAGCTGGAAATAGATGACGAAGCAGAACTGGATAATCTCATGCAGGCGGAGGAATACGAAAAATATCTGGTGGAAGAGGAGGAAGTTTAATATGAGGTATATTTCTAATACTCCGGAAGAACAGGAGGAAATGCTTGCTGAAGTTGATGTGGAAGAACTCAGTGAGTTATTTTCTATAATTCCGGATGAAATTATGCTTGATGAGCCTCTGGAACTGCCTGAAGGCATGTCAGAAATGGAAGTTCTGGAGTTAGTTAAAGACAAAGCTGAAAAAAATGTTAATTTAGAGGAGATAGATAGCTATCTCGGAGCCGGGTCTTATGACCATTTTCTGCCAGCAATTATAGATCATCTGGTGCTTCGTCAGGAATTTTATACTGCCTATACACCTTATCAGGCTGAATTGAGCCAGGGTACATTACAGACTATGTATGAATACCAGAGTATGATCGCAAATTTAACAGGTATGGATATAGCAAATGCTTCTCTTCTGGATGGAGGTTCTGCAGTAGGTGAAGCAATTTTGATGGCAGCAAGATTAACTAGAAATGATCGGGTGATTTTATCAGAGACTCTGCACCCCTCTTATCGAAAAGTTGCTCACACTTATGGTGAGCCCCAGAATATAGATTTTTCATACGTTGCTCGGGAAGATGGGGCTACAGCTGATTATAGTAATTTGGATAATTTGCTTGATGATAATACAGCAGCTGTGGTAGTACAGTATCCTAACTTTTATGGAGCAATTGAAAATATGGAAGAAATATCTGAAATTGTTTCTGAAAACTCCGATACTCAATTAATTGTAGTAGCAAATCCGATTTCTCTGGGGTTGTTAACTCCTCCCGGTGATTTTGGAGCAGATATTGTAGTAGGAGAAGGCCAGCCTTTAGGTAATATGGTTAATTATGGGGGGCCTTATCTGGGATATCTTGCAGCCAAAAAAGATCGCAGTGTAATACGTAATATACCAGGAAGAATGGCCGGTAAGACGACTGATAAAGAGGGTAATGAAGGTTTTGTTATGTTTATGCAGACTCGTGAACAGCATATAAAAAGAGAGAGGGCAACCTCTAACATCTGCACAAATGAAAACTTAAATGCTTTAATGGCAGCAATATATATGGCAGCTATGGGTAAAAAAGGTCTACAGGAAGTAGCCCAGCATTGTTATCAAAAGACAAGTTATCTAAAGGAAAAACTTTCTGAACTTTCCGGAATAGAAATTGTCAATGACAATAATCATTTTCATGAATTTTGGCTCAAAACAGATATGCCGGCAAAAGAAGTGGAAAGAGAAATGGTAGAACGAGGAATCTTACCCGGTGTTGATCTGTCACAATTTGGGGAAGTAGAAGGTCTGTTAGTAAATGTGACAGAGAAGAAAGACCGAGAAGCATTAGATAATTATGTATCTGCCCTGGAGGTGGTTTTAAATGAGTGAACCTCTGTTAAACGAATATAGTACTCCGGGTCGTAAAGGTTATTCTCTTCCGGATATTGATGTGCCGGAAGTAGAACCCGAAAAATATATTCCGGAAAATTTTGTCCGTGAAGATGCTCCGGATTTGCCGGAGGTAAGTGAAGTTGATGTAGTAAGACATTTTACCAGTCTCTCCGAATTAAATTACGGGGTTGATTCTGGTATATATCCTCTGGGGACCTGTACGATGAAATACAATCCCAAAATAAATGAGGATATAGCCCGACTGCCCGGCATTGCCAATATTCATCCCTATCAGCCGGAAAAACATGTACAGGGTTCGTTATCTCTTCTTTATGAACTCAAACAGTATTTAGCAGAGTTAAGTGGTCTGGACGAAGTTTCTCTTCAGCCTGCTTCCGGTGCTCATGGTGAATATGCCGGTTTAAGAGTGATTAAGGCTTATTTAGAAGATCAGGGAGAGGGCCAGAGAGATAAAGTTATTGTGCCTGATTCTGCTCATGGCACCAATCCGGCCAGTGCAGCGATGTGTGGGTTTGATGTAATAGAGATTGAATCGAATGATAAAGGTATGGTTGGTCTGGAAGAACTGAAAGAAGAAGTAGATGAAAATGTGGCAGCTTTGATGCTTACCAACCCCAATACACTGGGTATATTTGAGCAGGATATTTGTGAAATTGCTGATATAATTCATGAAGCCGGTGGACTGCTTTATTATGATGGTGCAAATATGAATGCTGTTATGGGCTATGCCAAACCTGGTCATATGAACTTTGATGTTATGCACTATAATTTGCATAAAACGTTTTCCACTCCTCATGGTGGTGGAGGCCCGGGATCTGGAGCTATTGCAGTAAAAGATTTTCTGGCGCCTTTCCTGCCTTCACCTGTGCTGGTTAGGGAAGATGACGAGTACACCTGGGATTATGACCGGCCAAAATCATTCGGTAAAATCCACGGGTATTATGGCAATTATAATGTTATGATTAAGGCTTATTCCTACATTAGAGGTCAGGGTGGAAAAGGGCTGAAGGAAATAACTGAAAATGCTGTGATCAATGCCAATTATCTCAAACATCATCTGCGCGAAGAATATGAACTGCCATTTCCGGCGGGAAGTCTGCATGAATTTGTAATTTCGGGCAAGAAACACAAAAAAGAGTATGGTGTTACAACCCAGCACATTGCCAAGCGTCTGCTGGATTATGATCAGTATGCTCCCACAATTTACTTCCCGTTAATTGTGGATGAAGCTATGATGATAGAACCCACCGAAACTGAAAACAGAGAATCTCTCGACCGCTTTATTGAAACCATGGAAAAAATATCAGAAGAAGCAGAAGAAGATCCTGAACTGGTAAAAAATGCTCCTCATACTACTGTAGTAAGGAAGCTGGATGAAGCTCAGGCAGCCCGCAATCCTGACTTGAGCTGGTAATGCAAAGGTAATGTAAAACAGTATATTTGTCAGTTCAAGAAATGTCTCTTTAAAATTATTGTAGTAAATAAATTATAATATTCTGGAGAAAGAGAATATTTATAAAATTAATCGCCCCCATATTTATGGGGGCATTTTTTATATGCTGTTTAATGTGGTATAATCACTATAATCAGGAGGTGAATATAACGTGAAATATATTTCCAACACCCCCCCGGAGCAGAAAGAGATGCTTAAGGCAATTGATGCTGAGGAAATTTCTTCATTATTTGATATCATACCAGAAGATGTAAGATTAAATAGGCCTTTACAACTGCCGGAAGGCATGTCAGAGATGGAAATTTTAGAATTAATGAAAGATAAAGCAGAAGAAAATGTGGATTTAGAAGCAATAGACAGTTATTTGGGAGCTGGAGCTTATGATCATTATCAACCGGCAATAATAGATCATCTGGTACTGCGTCAGGAATTTTATACCGCTTATACACCCTATCAGGCTGAATTGAGTCAGGGTACACTACAGGCAATGTATGAATATCAAAGCATGATAGCTCATTTGACAGACATGGGTATTGCTAATGCTTCTTTGCTTGATGGAGGTTCGGCTGTAGGAGAAGGAGTTTTAATGGCCGCCCGACATACCGGCAAGGATAGAATTATTATGTTTGAGACTATCCATCCTGCTTATCGACAGGTGGCCAGAACTTATGGTAGGCCACAGGGTATTGAATTCGATATTCTTTCTTACCAGCAGGGAGGAACTGCAAATGTCGAGGATTTGGCCCAAAAAATTGACGAAAACACCGCGGCAGTGATGGTTCAGTACCCTAATTTTTATGGGGCTATAGAGGATATGAAGCAGCTGGCCGAGATAGTTACAGAATCTGAAGCTCAGTTAATTGTTGTGGCTAATCCTATAGCACTGGGATTATTAACTCCACCGGGAAAATTTGCAGCGGATATAGTGGTGGGGGAAGGTCAGCCCTTAGGTAATACTATAAATTATGGTGGCCCTTACCTGGGTTATATGGCAATTAGAGATGATCGTCGTTTGGTACGGAGTATGCCGGGGCGTTTAGCAGGCAAAACTGTTGATGATGATGGTAACACAGGATTTGTTATGACCCTGCAGACCCGCCAGCAGCATATCAGGCGAGAGCGAGCAACTTCTAATATATGTACCAATGAAAATTTAAATGCTGTGATGGCAGCTATTTACCTGGCAACTTTGGGAAAACAGGGGCTGCAGGAGGTAGCAGAACATTGCTATCAAAAAACACATTATTTGAAAAATAAACTAAATGAACTCTCAGGAGTACAGGTAGTAAATGGAGACAATCATTTTCATGAATTATGGCTAAAATTTGATAAATCTGTAGAGGAAATAGAACGAGGTATGATTGAACAGGGTATACTGCCCGGTGTTAATTTGTCACAGTTTGGAGAAGTTTCCGGTCTGCTGGTAAATGTTACTGAGAAAAAATATAAAGATGACTTAGATAAATATACTGAAGCTCTGGAGGTGATCTTATAATGTATGAACCGCTGCTGAAAGAATACAGTACTTCCGAACGCAAAGGATATTCTCTTCCTGAACTGGAGGTTCCTTCTGTAGACCCCAGGGATTATTTGCCTGAAGATACAGTAAGGGAAGAGGCACCTCCGCTACCTGAAGTCAGCGAAGTTGATGTGGTCAGGCATTTTACAGCTCTTTCAGAAATGAATTATGGTGTTGATTCAGGTATATATCCCCTTGGTTCTTGTACAATGAAATATAACCCCAAAATAAATGAAGATATAGCCCGGATAACAGGCTTATCACAACTACATCCTTATCAGCCTAAAAGTCATGTACAGGGCTCACTTTCGATATTGTATGAATTAAAACAGTATCTGGCGGAGATAAGTGGTATGGATGAAGTCAGTTTACAGCCAGCTTCTGGTGCTCATGGGGAATATGTAGGACTGCAAATCATTAGAGCTTATCTGCATGATAAAGGAGAAGAGCACAGGAATAAAGTAATAGTACCGGATTCAGCCCATGGAACAAATCCTGCTTCTGGTGCAATGTGCGGAATGGAAGTTGAGGAAATAGAATCCAATGATGAAGGAATGATTGATCTGGAAGAATTGGAAAAGGCTGCAGATGAAAACACTGCTGCTTTGATGTTAACCAACCCTAATACTCTGGGTATATTCGAAAAAGATATCATTGAAATAGCGGATATAATACATGATGCTGGTGGCCTTCTTTACTATGATGGAGCAAATATGAATGCTGTTTTAGGATATGCCCGTCCTGGAGATATGGACTATGATGTCATTCATTATAATCTTCACAAAACATTTTCTACACCACACGGTGGAGGCGGGCCTGGATCGGGACCTGTAGCTGTTAAGGAATATCTTGAGCCTTATCTTCCTGGCCCTGTATTAAGCAAAGGAGAAGATGAATATTACTGGGATAATGATAGAGATAAATCTCTGGGGCGAGTTCATGCTTTTTATGGAAATTATAGTGTGATGCTGCGGGCTTATAGTTATATTAGAGGATATGGCGCCGAAGGGTTAAAAGAAGTTACAGAGAATGCTGTATTAAATGCTAATTATTTAAAACATCAGTTATTAGATGAATTCGAACTGCCTTTTGCGGCTGATAGTCTACATGAATTTGTTCTTTCAGGGAAAAAACAGAAAAAGGAATATGGGGTGAGCACCCAGGAAATAGCCAAGCGTTTGCTTGATTATGATCAGTATGCTCCCACCATTTATTTTCCTTTGATTGTGGAGGAAGCTTTGATGATAGAGCCTACTGAAACTGAAAACTTAGACTCGTTAAATCATTTCATCGAGACATTACGTAAGATTTCCCGGGAAGCACAAGAAAATCCCGCAGTAGTTAAAGAAGCTCCCCATGATACCGTAGTAGGTCATTTAGATGAAGCCAGGGCGGCTAGAAACCCAGATCTTCGCTGGGATTTAACTGATATATAAATAAAAATAAAAGTATGTTATAATAAGGTGTCTCCAGTGAGTTTGGGGGACACCTTTTTATATTATATTTACTGTGGTATAATATCATAAACATGTTAAAGAAATTATTTGTGAAATTACAGGAGTGGATCATTGATGAAAGAAGATAAATATTTAGATAATGCTCCCCAAAAAATTGAAGAGCTTTATGAAGAAGGAAAGGAAAAAATTAATATTGGGGAGGAGACAGAAGGAGAAAAGATATTAAAAAGAATTCTGGATAGGGATGAAACTTTTGTGCCCGCCCTGAATAAACTGGCGGTTTTGAAAATTCACGAAGATGAAATTAAAAAAGCCCGTCAGCATATAGATCGTGCTCTAGAGATTGATCCAGAATTTCCGCCAGCTTTAAACAATAAAGGCAATTTGCTTAAAGAAAAGGGAAATAAACAAAAGGCCATCGAATTATATGAAAAAGCTATCGATATAGATCCCGATTATGGGCCTGCTTATAACAATTTAGGTGTGATAAAGAGGGAAGCAGGCGAATATAAAGAATCAATCAAATATCTTAAAAAGGCCCGTAAAAAGGGCACAATATCCTTGAAAAAGACTGACAAACCTATATATAAAGACCCTGGATGTATGTTTCCTATAGGATTGGCCGTTTTATTGATATTACTAACGTTGATGTGGGTTTTATAGTTCTTAATTCTATTTTGGTTTGCCGTTTTACTTAATTTGATTCATGTAAACCAAAATTTGGAGAGTGCACAATTATGAATATATCTGAGTTAAA
>CAYOFJ010000077.1:0-8457 GCA_964403065.1 uncultured Halanaerobiaceae bacterium
AAGAGAAATAACGAATTTCAGTATAATACGGTTTTAGCTGCTTCACAAACCGTGAATTTGTATAAATTTATAGTTTTTAAGACTTGCAATCTTGTGAGAAAACCTCTATCATTATAATAAGGTCAAAAAAAGTCAAAGACAATATAATGGTTCGGGCCGCTCTCATTTAAGAATTAATAAGGAGGGTGAAAGTATGGCCAGTCTTTCCGACCAGATTGAAAAATATCTCAATGATTTAATTGGCCAGGATGAAGGTAAAATAGAGATTAAGAGAAATCAGCTGGCTGATAAATTTGACTGTGCTCCTTCTCAGATTAATTATGTTTTAAATACCCGCTTCACACCAGAAAAAGGTTATATTGTGGAAAGTCAGCGTGGAGGGGGAGGATATATTAGAATTATAAAAGTTTCTATAGATTCAGTGGATGAATCTCTGCAAAAATTAATTTCGCGTCTAAACCAACCTGTAAGTCAGCAAGATGCTCAGGATATTACCCATAGACTTTATGAAAATGATGTAATAAGTGAAAGAGAAAAATATATTATGGATATTGTTACTCACAGACAGATTTTAAATATAGAACTGCCGGAAAGAGATTTTCTTCGCAGCAGAATAATGCAGGGGATTTTAGAAGTTATTTTAAAGACGGAAGGTGAGGAGGAATGATTTCTTGAAATGTGAAAAATGTGAGGAGAAAGAAGCCAAAGTACATTTGACAAAAATAATAAACAATCAGAAACAGGAGCTTCACCTCTGTTCGAATTGTGCGGAAGAAATTGGTCAAATTAGTTTTAGCAGTGATCCTTTTTCTTTTAAACATCTTCTTTCAGGGATGATTAATCCGGAATTTATGGAAGCGCAAATCCCTTCTTCCCGGGTTAGTTCCTGTGATAACTGTGGGCTTACCTATCAAGAGTTTGCCGGTCAGGGTTTGTTCGGTTGTGCAGAATGTTATGATACTTTTTCTCGTCAGATTGATCATATAATTCGCAAGGTTCAGGGGGGTACAGAACACAGAGGGAAAATTCCTCTGCGGCAGGGTGAAAAAATTAGAATTCAAAAGAAAATAAAAGACTTAAGAGTAAATATTAATGAGGCTGTAGCAGTGGAAAATTTCGAAAAAGCAGCAAAATTGAGAGATAAAATTAAAGAACTTGAAAACAAACTGGAGGAAGAAGATGAAAGAGAACAGTAAAGTTCCCCAAAATTTATGTGCCTGGATGCAATCTGATAATATGGATGATGATATAATAATTAGCAGTAGAATTAGACTGGCAAGAAATTTAAATGCTTATACTTTTCCTAACCATGCGGAAGATAAAGAACTGGAAGATGCCCGCAATAAAATTAATGAGGTTCTGGAAAACCAGGAAAGAGATTTGATAGGTTTAAATATGGAAGATTTATCTTCACTGGATAAGGAAGCTTTAATTGAGAGGCATCTTATCAGTCGTGAGCAAAGCAAGAATTCTTATCCATGTTCTACTTTCATTAATGACAACCAAACTGTTAGCATAATGATAAATGAGGAAGACCATATCAGGATGCAATTTATAAAATCTGGTGAAGAATTGTTTGCAGCCTGGGAAGAAGCTGATGAATTTGATAACAAACTAGAATCAGAATTAGATTTTGCTTTTTCACCAGAACTGGGTTACTTAACTGCCTGTCCTACTAATCTTGGGACTGGAATGAGAGCATCTGTTATGCTGCATTTACCAGGGTTATCTATGACTGATAAAATTGATAAATTGCTGGGAGGGGTAGGAAAATTTGGACTGACCGTTCGCGGAATATTTGGTGAAGGGACGGAAGGAGAAGGAAGTATTTTTCAACTTTCCAATCAGGTAACTCTGGGGATAGGCGAAGAAGATATAATAGAAAATTTGCACAGTATTTTACAACAAATTGTGGAACAGGAAAAGGAAGAGAGAAAAAACCTATTAAAAAATAACGAATATGAAATAAAAGATAAAATCATGCGAGCACTGGGAGTTCTTAAACATGCTTATAAAATAAATAATTTGGAAGCAGTTCATTTTATCTCTTTATTAATGCTGGGAGATTACTATGAGATGTTTTCCAATTTTTCCCGCAAAAAATTGATGGAACTGATAGTTCTTACTCGACCAGCACATTTGCAGATTAATTTTGCAGAAAAAATGGATACAACCCGTCGTGATATTTTGAGAGCAAGAATGATCAGAGATAAATTGAGTTCATTTAAACTATAATTGGAGGTGTAGTAAGATGTTTGAAAGATTTACTGAAAGAGCCAGAAAAGTTTTAGGATATGCTGAAGAAGCAGCAAGAGAACTGGGGCATAACTATGTAGGAACAGAACACATACTTTTAGGGCTGATTAGAGAAGATGAAGGTGTTGCCGGTAGCGTACTGCATGAATATGATGTCACGTATGAAAAAGTCAAGGAAAAAATTAATGAAATAATCGGTGAAGGCAGCAGCAGTCAGAGTAGTTCTCAGGCTATAGGGTTGACTCCGCGAACCAAAAAGGTTCTCAATCTTTCTATGGATGAAGCTCGCAGACTGGGTCATAATTATATAGGCACAGAACATCTGCTGCTTGGTTTGATGAGAGAAGGAGAAGGAGTCGGTGCCAGCATAATATCCCAGCTGGGGGGAGATCCCAGCGAAATCAGAGAAAAGATTGTTCAGATGCTCGGTGGCAAACAGAGAAGTTCCAGTCAATCTACCAAGGAAAAAAGTGACACTCCAAATCTTGATGAATATAGCAGAGATTTAACTGCCATGGAAGCAGAAGGCAAGCTTGATCCTGTAATTGGACGTGAGAAGGAGATTGAAAGAGTTATTCAGGTTTTGAGTCGTAGAACAAAGAATAATCCGGTTTTAATTGGGGAACCTGGAGTTGGTAAAACGGCTATAGTTGAAGGATTGGCTGAACAGATAAACAAAGAAAATGCCCCGGATCTTCTGTTAGATAAACGTGTTGTTGCTCTAGATTTAAGTTCTCTTGTGGCCGGTTCTAAATATCGCGGAGAATTTGAAAAAAGAATGAAAGGTGTTATGGAAGATATAAAAAATAGTGGAAATATAATTTTATTCATTGATGAACTCCATACTCTGGTGGGAGCAGGTGCAGCTGAAGGGGCTATCGATGCAGCAAATATTTTAAAACCGGCACTTGCCAGAGGGGAATTACAGGCTATAGGTGCAACAACTCTTGATGAATACAGGAAACACATAGAAGAAGATGCGGCTTTGGAAAGAAGATTTCAGTCTATTTTGGTGGAAGAGAACTCTCCAGAAGAAACAGTTGATATTCTAAAAGGATTGCGAGATGCTTATGAGGCTCATCATAAAGTAAAAATTACTGATGAAGCTATAGACTCTGCCGTTAAGCTTTCCCACCGTTACATTCAGGATAGATTTCTTCCCGACAAGGCAATTGATTTGATGGACGAAGCTGCTTCTAGAGTGAGATTGAATAATAATACCAGACCTGATGAATATAAGGAACTAAATCAGGAGCTGGAAGAGGTACGTAAAGAGAAAGAGGCGGCAGTAAAAAATCAGGAATTTGAAAAAGCTGCTGAACTTCGCGATAAAGAGAAAGAACTGGAAGATGAATTAGAAGAGATGAAAAATTCCTGGCAGCAAGAAAAAGGTACAAATGGTGCTTCAGTAACTGCAGAAACAGTAGCAGAGATTGTTTCCAGCTGGACAGGTATTCCTGTAACCAGGCTGGAGGAAAAAGAGATGGAAAGACTACTTCGCCTGGAAGATGAACTTCATAAACGTGTTATTGGACAGGATGAAGCTATTACAGCTGTATCAGAAGCTGTGAGAAGAGCTAGAGCTGGTTTGAAAGATCCTAAACGCCCAATAGGCTCTTTTATGTTCCTGGGTCCAACGGGTGTAGGCAAAACTGAACTTGCCAGAACTTTAGCAGAAACTATGTTTGATGAAGAAGAAGCTATGATTAGAGTTGATATGTCAGAATACATGGAAAAACATTCGGTTTCCAGATTGGTTGGTTCACCACCGGGGTATGTTGGCCATGAAGAAGGTGGACAGCTGACTGAACCTGTGAGAAGAAGACCATATTCTGTCATTCTTCTGGATGAAGTAGAAAAAGCCCATCCTGAAGTATTTAATATTCTGCTGCAAATTTTGGAAGATGGTCAGCTAACAGACACCCATGGTAGAAAAGTTGACTTCAAAAATACCATAGTAATAATGACTTCCAACGTAGGCGCTGATTTTATTGAAAAACAATCCAGTCTGGGATTCCAGCCCTCAGCTGATGATGAAGAAAAAAGAAGATATCAACAAATGAAAGAAAAAGTAATGGATGAATTGCGGAACACTTTCAGGCCCGAATTTCTCAACAGACTTGATGAAACTATAGTCTTCCATGGGCTTAATATGGATCACATCAAGAAAATTGCAGATCTTATGATTGATGAACTGGAGGAACGTCTGGAAGAAAAAGAATTGAGCATTGATATTGCAGAAGATGCTAAAGATAAATTGGCTGAAGAGGGTTATGATCCTGAATTTGGTGCACGTCCATTGCGACGAACTATTCAAAGAATGGTTGAAAATCCTTTATCTGAAAAACTTTTGGCCGGTGAAATCGAAGAAGGCGATAAAGTGAAAGTAGAACTTGAAGACGATGAATTAGTATTCTCAAAAGCTGAATAACAAGCTTGTTTTATGACTAGAAGTCTTCTTGTAAAGAAGACGATAAAATGATATAATAAAGACACTTATGAAAGGTTTTGTACTGTTTGAATGTAATGATTAAAGCTCTTTTACTCCACAGCAGGAAGGAGTTATAATTTTGGGCCGTACGGATACAGTATATAGATGTGAAGAATGTGGTTATCAAACCACAAATTGGATGGGAAGGTGTTCCAGTTGCGGCAACTGGAACACCTTTATTAAATATAATAAAAATTCTGAGAAAACAGGTGATACCAAAAATTCGAAAGATGAGACGGAGAAATTCAGTCTGACCAAAGATTTAAAAAATAAATCTGCTCAAAATTTTCGCTTCAAGACTGATATGACAGAATTCAACAGAGTTTTAGGTGGCGGGATAGTTGCTGGCTCTCTTGTTTTACTTGGTGGGTCACCCGGGGTAGGAAAATCAACTTTAATTCTACAAGTTGCAGCTATGCTTGCTCATAAAGGCAAAGAAGTTCTTTACATAGCAGGAGAAGAATCGAGTGAGCAGCTGGCAATGCGAGCAGAAAGGTTGGATGCTTTTCATGAAAATATAAAAATTTTGCCTGAAACTTTATGGCAGAACATTTCTCATCATATTGAGAAGAATTTTTATGATTTTATAATAGTAGATTCTATTCAAACATTATATGACAATTCTTATCAATCATCTCCTGGAAGTGTTACCCAGGTCAGAGAAGTAACCTCTTCTTTTCAACAGATAGCTAAAAGGCATAATATTCCAGTTTTTTTAATTGGTCATGTCACTAAAAAAGGTCAGCTTGCTGGTCCGAAAGTAATGGAGCACATGGTTGATACTGTTTTGTATTTTCAGGAAAACAGTGATTTTTATAGATTGTTAAAAGCTCATAAGAATCGGTTTGGAGCAACAGATGAAGTTGGGGTTTTTTCTATGAAAGAGGAGGGGCTTCGACAGATAGATAATCCTTCGTCTTTATTTCTTGAGGGGCGACCCAATAATTGTTCTGGGTCGGTAGTAGCCCCCATAAATGAGGGCAGCAGGACAATACTTGTAGAAATTCAGGCTTTAGTGAGTTCAGGAAGTTATGGTCACTCCCGGCGTATAACTTCGGGAGTTAATAAAGATAGAGCAAATTTGTTACTTGCTGTGCTGGATAAAAAACTGGGTTTGAATTTAGGGGAAAGAGATGTTCATTTCAATATTGTTGGGGGACTGGAAGTTAATGAACCGGCCCTGGATTTAGCGCTGGCAGCTTCCGTTATTTCCAGTTATTTTGATATTATTTTGCCTTCAGATCTGTCTGTCTTTGGGGAAGTGGGACTTTCAGGAGAGGTTAGATCTGCTTCTAGATCTGAAAAAAGGGCGTTAGAAGCGGAGAAAATGGGTTTTTCTAGACTTCTTCTCCCGCAAGCCAACAAAATTAATAATTCTAAAGATTCAAGTTTAAATAATTTAGATTTAATTGAAGTGAGTCGAATCTCTGATTTATTGAAATATATTAAATCAAGGGGGACCAGTTAAAAATACAGTTTTATTAAGGAGTGGAGGTGTAATTATTGGATGAATATGATCAGGAAATGATGGATATTCTTAATTTAATTGCTCCTGGCACTGTATTCCGGGCGGGCCTGGAAAATGTTTTGCGAGCTAAAACTGGTGCTTTAATTGTGGTTGGAGATAGTGAGGAAATTATGGATATGGTTGATGGAGGATTTAGAATAGATTCAGAGATAACACCCGCCAAATTATATGAGCTGGCTAAAATGGATGGTGCAATAATTTTAAATTATGATCTTGATAAAGTTATAGTGGCTAATGCTCATATTATTCCTGATTCCTCCATTCCTTCCAGAGAAACCGGCACAAGACACAGAACAGCTGAACGAGTTGCCAAACAGACCGGAGAGTTTGTGATTGCTATTTCTCAACGGCGGGATATAATTACACTTTATAAAGGGAATATAAAACATGTTGTGGAAGATATAAGGGTTGTACTTTCTAAAGCCAATCAGGCTGTGCAAACTCTTGATAAATATCGTTCGGTGCTTGATCAATCTCTTACCAATTTAAGTGCTTTAGAGTTTGAAGATTTGGTAACAATTGCTGATGTGGTTACAGTATTACAGCGGGCTGAAATGGTCTTGAAGATCCAAAAAGAGATCGAAAGATATATTGTAGAATTGGGAACAGAGGGTCGTTTAATTAAAATGCAGTTGGATGAATTGATTACTGATGTTAGGGAAGAATGTGTGCTTCTGATAAGAGATTATATTAGATATGATGAAGAAGAGGAAGACGAACCAGATGCACAGAATCTTCTGCAGGAATTGACAGATTGGTCCTCTGATGAAATGCTTTCTACCAGCACTATCAGTAAAGCACTTGGGTTGGGTGGTAGTGTTAATTCTATGGATTTATCAATTTCTCCCAGGGGATATAGATTACTGCGGAAAATCCCCAGGCTACCAATGCCTGTTATAGAAAATTTAATTGAACATTTTAGTGATTTATCTTCTATCGTGGAAGCTACTTCCGAAGAACTTGATGAAGTTGATGGTGTAGGGGAAGTAAGAGCCAGGTCGATTAAAGAGGGATTAAAAAGATTAAGAGACCAGGTGCTGCTTGATAGACATATATAAAAAAGAATATTTAAATGTTTTTATCACTTTTTTAAAATATTTTAAATTAAGGTAAATTAAGTTTTAAAGAATAAATTGTGGTTGTAATTTATTAAATTGACAGGTTAAAATATGATTGGTATAATATAAGTTAGGAATAAAATGGGTTTTATTAAGAGGAGCTGATATTTTCATAATGTTTGACATTGGTGATAAAGTTGTTTATCCCAACCATGGGGCCGGTACAATAGTTGATATAGAATCTCGTGAAATCCTGGGAGAGGAAAAAAAGTATTATATAATGAAACTCCCTATTGGTGAAATGAAGGTTATGATTCCGGTTGATAAAGTGGACGAAATTGGGGTTAGAGATATTATTGATGAAGAAGAAGCAGATGAGATTATAGCTTTATTGAAAGGTGATCAAAGTCAGATGTCTCAAAACTGGAATCGGAGATATAGAGCTAATATGGAAAAGTTAAAGACTGGAGATATATATGAAGTTGGGGGTGTGGTTAGAGATCTCACTATAAGGGATGAGGAAAAAGGACTTTCCACCGGTGAAAAAAAGATGCTTAATAATGCCCGAAAAATCTTAATAAGTGAGCTGGTACTTGCCAAAGATGTAGATGAAGAGGAAATCAAAGAAATAATTGATCAGGCTTTTGACAACAACCCCCATATAGTTGAAGAAGAAGAATGAATTATATGTTTTAGTTAAATATTTGCCAAGGGAGGGAGGTGCAGGTGGTTGTTAAAACAGGGGATGCGCCTGATACTGGCAGTAATTGGTGGTGCTATAGGTTATAATTTGATAGTTATCCTGGGTTTGGCTGGTGATCTGGAATTATCTATAAATAATATTGATAATATCCTTTCTAGTGCTCAATTTTTTGGTACGGCCGGGGGAGTCCTGGTTGGTTTTTTTATTTTTTCTGCTCTGGTAGAAAAGTTATTGAAACTTGTGTTGAGTTTTGATTATGAATTTAGAAATATCACTCTTAAAAAGGTACTTGCGGGTTTAACAGGTTTAATATTGGGGCTGATTTTTGCACTCATAATTAATTTTGCTTTTTCCATTGGAAGGATTCCGAGACTTGGCATGCCTCTACAAATACTGTTAAGTATAATTTTTGCATATTTAG
>CAYOFJ010000078.1:0-8452 GCA_964403065.1 uncultured Halanaerobiaceae bacterium
ACCAGCTGTCTCGCTTCTGGAGCAGTAATATTTGCCATCTGGTTTAAAGGAGTGAGGGTTCCATAATAATCAGCTTTAATATTTTCCACTAATGAAGGTCTGGCTCTACCGGTTCGAACACTTTTAAATTCTTCTTTTAAACCCTTAACAACATTTTTCATTTTTTTCTCAGTTTTTTTAGATACTTTTCTTAACATAAATTTTCCCCCTCCATATTTTTTAGAAAATTTTCAAAAAAATATTAAATATTTTTATTAAGAAATATATGTACCAATCTCCTTGCCCCTTACTGCTTTTTGAATATTTCCTTTTTTATTTACTCCAAATACAATTAAAGGAATATCATTATCCATACAAAGAGATACAGCAGTAGAATCCATTACTCCCAGTGAACGTTTCAGAACATCAATATAACTCAATTCTTTATATTTCACAGCATCAGGATTCATAACCGGATCTGAATCATATACTCCATCAACATTTTTAGCCATCAAAATTGCTTCAGCAGAAATTTCCGCAGCCCTTAAAGCAGCAGTGGTATCTGTGGAAAAATAAGGGTTGCCAGTGCCAGCAGCAAAAATAACTACCCTGCCTTTTTCTAAATGGCGAATAGCCCGACGTCTAATATAAGGTTCAGCAATCTGTCTCATTTCAATTGCCGATTGAACCCTCACTTCCAGCCCCAATGATTCGATAGCATCCTGTAAAGCTAAAGCATTGATGACTGTCGCCAGCATTCCCATATAATCAGCGGTGCCTCTGTCCATACCCCGGGCGCTTCCTGCTACCCCCCTGAATATGTTTCCACCACCAACAACAATAGCCAGTTCTACGCCTGTTTCATCAACAACATTGAAAATTTCCTGAGCAAGCCGCTGAATTGTATCTGGTTCAATACCAAAGCCACTATCCGCCACCAGAGCTTCCCCACTTATCTTCAAAAGTACGCGGGAATAAACAGAATTTTTCTCCTCTTTTTTTTCGTTTTTACAGCTCTCTGTGACTTCTTCTCCCATCTAAAAACCTCCATATTTCCATCATTATAATATTAATAGGTGATAAAAAAGAGAACACAAAATGTGTTCTCTTTTTAGTAAAAGTATTAAGTTTCTTCAACCTGAGCTTTAACCTCTTCTGCAAAATCTTCATCTTCAGTTTCTATTCCTTCTCCCACCTCATACCGAACAAAATCATGAACCTCTAATTCCTGTTCATTAATATATTCTTCCACAGATATATCGGGATCTCTTACATATTCCTGTTCTAACAGACAAATTTGAGTGTAAAACTTATCGATTTTTCCTTCCACTATATTATCAATTATATCTTCAGGTTTACCCTGGTTCAACATTTGTTCGCGATAAATTTTCTTTTCTCGTTCAATATCTTCTTCACTGACTTCATCTCTGCTAACATATTTAGGAGAAGAAGCAGCTACATGCATGGCGATATTTTTAGCGGCCTTCATATCTTTTTCACCCGATAATTCAACCAGGGTTCCAATTTGTCCTCCCTGATGTAAGTAGCCGATTAAATATCCCTCGGTTTTAATCCTTTCAAAACGACGGATTTTAATATTTTCGCCCATACTGGCGGCAACTTCTCTGGTTTTTTCTTCCACAGTCAAACTATTATCTTCCAGCCATTCCTCCTGTTTAAACTCTTCCACAGTTTCGGCAGAGCTGGAAAGCAGCTGTTGAGAAACAGAGTCAACAAACTCTACAAATTCATCATTTTTTGCCACAAAATCAGTCTCACTATTAACTTCACAAATTATTCCTTCCTGCCTATCTTCATCAACAATAACTTCCACCAGACCTTCAGCTGCTACTTTGTCTCTTTTAGCGGCTTCAGCCATACCTTTTTCACGCAGAAAATCTATAGCAGCTTCTACATCTCCATCTTCTTCTTTTAAAGCTTCTTTACAGTCCATAACTCCTGCACCAGTTCTTTCTCTCAATTTTTTAATTTCATCCATACCAAAACCTGCCAATGTTATATACCTCCTTTGTTAACCGGAATCACGTTTAAAAGTCCGGCTGCAAATTAATGCAGCCGGATCATTTTGAATTAGTTTCTTATATTTATTTACTGGCTGCTTTTTCCTGTTGTTCAGAATCTGTATCTTCTTCCTTTTTTTCACTCTTTTCTGAGGAATCAGCTTCCGAAGATTCAGATTCCGGACCGGGAGAAGGTTCATCTTCACTCCGTCCCTGCTGTCCGGCAATAACAGCATCAGCAATTCTACTGGTTAAAAGTTTACAGGCTCTGATAGCATCATCATTGCCAGGTATCACATAATCGACTAAATCTGGGTCAGCATTGCTGTCAACTATAGCAACTATAGGTATATTAAGTTTATTAGCTTCATCAACGGCTATGGATTCCTGACGACAATCAGTTATGAAAACAATGTCAGGAAGCCCGTCCATATGTCGGATGCCTCCGAGATTACGCTCTAACTTTTCATGCTCTCGTTCCAGTTCAATAACTTCCTTATTGGGAAGTACTTCAAAAAGACCATCTTCTTCCATCTCTTCAATTTCTTCCATGCGATCAATTCTCTTTTTAATGGTCTGGTAATTGGTAAGCATACCACCCAACCAGCGCTGGTTCACATAAGGCATCCCACAGCGTTCCGCTTCTGTACGAACAGTTTCTTGAGCCTGTCTTTTAGTACCTACAAATAAAATTGTTTTACCCTCACTGGCAGCATCTCTCACAAATTCATATGCTTCATCCATTAATCTTACAGTCTGCTGGAGGTCAATTATATATATACCATTTCTTTCGGTAAATATATATTCCTCCATTTTGGGATTCCAGCGACGGGTCTGATGACCGAAATGAACACCTGATTCCAGTAATTCTTTCATATTTACTACTGACATTTTTGCTGCACCTCCTTCCATGGTTAAGCCTCCGCCCGCTTCGTCTCCTGATCATCCACAAATCTGCAACCGTCTATTTTAAAGACGGCACCCGCAGCAGGATCCACAGGCGTGTGTGCTGAATATTAAATTTATTTTGCCTAATAGGTAGTATAACATAAAGGTCTATCTATATCAATAGAAATTAAAAAATTCGGGCTTTTGATAGCCCGAATCAAAGAGTAATATCATCTTTTTTATGAGAGGTTATCAGCACATCCCCGTTTTCAGTAAAAAATTTCATAGTTCGACCATAACTCTCTCCTACATCCTCACCTTTAATTCTTATCCCAATATCTTTTAAAACTTCTTTAACTTTTTTAACATTTCTCTCCCCCACATTAAGAGAAGAATCATCAGAAACCGAAAACATAGCCGCACCACCAGCTATCTTAGCTCGCAATTTTGATTTTCTGGCACCACTTTCCTCCATTTTTTCCACTAATAAAGGCAATCCGGTATCAGCATATTTGGCAGGCTTAAGACCTTTTTTATTTTCTGGCAGCATAATATGTATCATTCCACCAATTTTATTTGAAGCATCATAAAGGGCTATACCAACACATGAACCCAAACCAATTGTTACAAGTTGTTGGGGAGCTTCAGCAACCCCTAATTCTGCCATCCTAATTTTTTTGACATCTTTCGACATTAGACATCAAACCCCAGTGCATTTAGTATTTTTTGTAGTGAATCAGAATGTGGAATAAGTAAAAAATATCCTTCAATCTCTTCACCTTGATCTATAAATTTTGTTTCTATTAACATCGTATAATCGCTGGTTTTACCAACCGGTATAAGCGAAGTGCTGATAATTGCCCCTGCCATATCTATAGCACTATCCGGCACCGATTGAACTAAATTAAAACCTGTCATCCTGTTCAGAGCGTTAAGATAAGAACCACTCAAAATATTTCCAATCTCCTTTAAAGCAGAAATATCCACTTCTTCCAGGTCATTAAAATCCACTTCCTTATCAGCTACCATATTTACCAGATGTTCAACACTATCAGAAGTTACCATAAAAAGAATCGTGGCCGGAGCTTCACCCATAACCTGTAATAATATGCCAGCTACAACTTCACTGCTGTCTCCTGTGATTTCCTGCGCTTCGCTCAAGGGAAGAATTTTAACAGAAGGAACTGTCATATCAATTTTTCTATCCAGGAATTGGGCAAATGCAGTTGCGGCATTTCCTGCTCCTACATTACCAATTTCTTTCAAAGCATCTTTTTCCATATCATCCAGATCGGCTAAAATATCTTCCGTCATAATATTACTCCCCCTGATTCGGTTCAAATTCTTCCAGTTTTTCCACTTCTTCCGGAGTCAGCACACTGGCTAAGTCTAGTATTATTAATAAATTATCTTCCAGTTTACCCACACCTTTGATATAATTTCTTTTAATACCTTTACTCAATTCAGGAGCTTTTCCGATATCTTCGTTATTCAATCTAATAATTCCTTCAACCTGATTAACCTGCATTCCCACAAGGTTATCGTTTATACTAACAACGATAATTCTTCCCTCTTTCTCCGTTTGTCCACCCTTATCTATCATTAGTTTTTTCTCCAGGTCAACAATAGGCACTATCTCTCCCCGAAGGTTAACAACACCTTTAACAAAATCAGGAGAACTGGGCATATCTGTTAACTCTGTCATATTAATTATTTCTCGGGTCTGCATAATTTCTACTCCAAATTGCTGATCTCCCACTGTAAACATAATATACTGCTTTTCCACACTCTCAGATTCTTTTTGCTGTTCATCTTCAAATCTAGAAACCATATTATATCCCTCACTTCTTTATAATAGCTTCTATAGATTTTTTTATGATTGGAATAGAGTTTCATCTGTACTTCTCATTTATCTTTTTACAAGTATCTTTTTACAAGTTATAATTTTTCCAGTAGAATAAGGGTTTATTAATTTGGTTAGAATTGTCAGGGAAAATATTTAGGAAAAAACTTTACCTACAGCTTCCAGCACTCTTTCTTCTTCAAAAGGTTTTACCACAAAATCTTCAGCTCCAGCCTGCACAGCTTCCACAACCATTTTTTGCTGTCCCATAGCACTGACCATAATTATTTTAGCATCTTCGTCATAATCAAGAATTTCCTTGACTGCTTCCAGACCATCCATATCAGGCATAGTTATATCCATTGTAACCAGATCCGGTTCATGCTCTTCATATTTTTTTATTGCTTCTCTGCCATCTGAAGCCTCAGCCACAACTTCAAAATCTTCGGCAGTTAAAATTTTTTTTAACATCATCCGCATAAATGCTGCATCATCTACTATCAATACACTTTTTGTCACTAATTTATCTCCTTTCTACCAATATTAGTCAACTTAAATCTTACTTAAATTATATTTTCATATTATTACTATTCTGTACAACAGAAAAATTTCCTCCAAATTACTCAAATTAAAAAACTAATCCCTGCATGATTTTCCACCATGCAGGGTAAATATAAGGTAATTGTAAAATAATACAGCCTGAAATCTATATCTTAATTTTGTCCAATTCATCCAGCAGATATTCATTGAGAATTTTAATATATGTTCCCTTCATACCCAGGGAACGAGACTCAATAACTCCAGCACTCTCAAATTTACGCAGAGCATTTACTATTACTGACCTGGTAATTCCAACTCGGTCAGCTACTTTACTGGCTACAAGCAGGCCTTCTTCTCCTTCCAGTTCTTCGAATATATGATCAATAGCTTCCAGTTCCGAATAAGACAGAGTATCGATAGCAATCTGTACAGCAGCTTTCTTTCTGGCCTCTTCTTCCACTTTTTCACTGCGCGAACGTAAAATTTCCATACCAACTACTGCTGCCCCATATTCAGCCAGCACCAGGTCTTCGTCTACAAAGTCACCATCATAACGCGCCAAAACTAAAGTTCCCAGTCTTTCTCCTCCACCTACAACAGGTACAATTGTAGTCAACTTATCCTGAAACAGGCATTCTTCACCTTTTTTAAATACACATTCATTATCAGTCTGTTCAATATTATCCCGGGTTTCATAGGTATTTAAAAGAAATTTATTATAATCCTCGGGGAAATATCCTTCTTCAATGACTTCTTCTTCCAGGATTCCACATTCAAAATCATCAAGCAGACTGTGACCTAAAATTTTCCCTTTGCGGCTGGTAACATAAATATTACTTCTGATTGCACTCTTTAAAGCATTTGCCATTTCATCAAAGTCAACTGGCTTACCTCCTGTTTGCTGCAATAATCGATTAATTTTTCGACTTTTTTCTAACAGAGTAGTCATGTTTAATTACCTCCATTTAAATGTGTTTTCTAATTTTTATCTGACAGAATTAATCTGCAGAAACATAACCTGAAATATAAAATTTCAAATTTAAATTTTAATAAATTAGCTTCTAAAATTAATCCGTACTTGTCATAATAGTAATCTCGAAAGGGGGAAATAACTATAAAATATATCTGCTTAAATCTCGATCCTCTACAACAGATTCTAGAGTTTCTCTAACATACTCATCATCAATAGTTATTTTACCCGCTTCCATTTCAGGAGCTTCAAAAGAAATTTTCTCAACAACTTTTTCCATAATTGTGTGTAGTCTTCTGGCTCCAATGTTTTCAGTCTGATCGTTAATTTTAGCAGCATATTTAGCTATCTGATTGATAGCAGAGTCAGCAAAGATTAGTTCCTGATTTTCTACAGCCAGAAGTTCTCTATATTGCTTTGTCAAAGCATTTTCCGGCTGCTGTAAAATTGCTGCAAAATCTTCTTCAGTCAGACTATCCAGTTCCACTCTCAAAGGAAATCTACCCTGCAATTCTGGTATCAAATCTGAAGGATCTGATACATGAAAAGCTCCAGCAGCCATAAATAAAATATGGTCTGTAGCTACACTACCATGTTTTGTTGTTACTGTCGATCCCTCAACTATAGGCAAAATATCCCTCTGTACTCCTTCTCTCGAAACTTCTGGGCCACTATCACTCTCCCTGCCGGCAATTTTATCAATTTCATCCAGAAATAAAATTCCTTCCTGCTCCACTCTTTCGATAGCTTCAGAGGAAACTTCCTCCATATCTATTAGTTTATTTGCTTCTTGTTCAGTCAAAATCTCTCTGGCTTTTTCCACAGTCACCCTTCTGGTTTTGGATTGTGTGGGAAGCATATTACCAAACATATCTCCCATATCAATTCCCATTTCTTCCATACCAGCACCGGAAAATATTTCAAACATCTGTTTGTTCTGAGTTTCTACTTCGATTTCAACCATTTGATCATCAAAATATCCCTCGCGCAGACGCTGTCTAAATCTTTCTCTTCTCCTTTTTCTTCTTTTTTTCAATTTATCTTTTTTGTCTTTCTCAATTTTTTCATCTGTATTTTGAACATCATCAGAGTCAAAATAATAAGATTCTAAATCATTGGCCTTGTCAGTACTATCACTTCCCGGCAGCAGTTTATCAAGTAATCTTTCTTCCGCCATTTTTTCTGCTTGTTCTTTTACACTTTCTCTTCTTTCCTCTTTCACCATTCTAATAGCATTTTCTACCAAATCTCTAACCATAGATTCCACATCTCGTCCTACATAACCTACTTCCGTAAATTTACTGACTTCTACTTTTAAAAAAGGAGAGTTAGCAAGATTAGCCAGCCTTCTGGCAATCTCAGTCTTTCCTACCCCAGTGGGGCCTATCATCAATATATTTTTAGGAATGATTTCATCCTTTAAATCTGATTCTATCTGCTGTCTACGATAACGATTCCGCAGAGCTATAGCAACGGATTTTTTTGCCTCATTCTGTCCAATAATATATTTATCCAGTTCCTCGACTATCTGTCGAGGTGTTAACTCATCCATATTTTACCTATTCCTCCTCATCATTTAGCACATCTACAACGATATTATCATTGGTATATATACAAATATCAGCAGCAATTTCCATCGCTTCTTGCACAATTTTTTTAGCGGACAGGTCCGGATTATGCTTGATTAAAGCCTGGGCAGCAGAACGAGCATAATCTCCACCTGAGCCTATTGCTAAAAAATGATTATCAGGCTCTATAACATCACCAGTTCCCGATATAAGCAGAATTTTATTTTCATCAGCAACTATAAGCAGAGCTTCCAATTTTCTTAACATTTTATCAGTACGCCACTCTTTTGCCATTTCAACTGCAGACCTCTCCAGTTGTCCGTGAAATTCTTGAAGTTTATTTTCAAATTTTTCAAATAGAGTAAAAGCATCGGCGGAAGTTCCAGCAAAACCAGCCAAAATTTTATCTTCATATAATCTTCTTATTTTTCTGGCGCCAGATTTAACAACAGTCTCACCAAGACTGACCTGACCATCACCCGCAATAGCGGTTTCACCATTGTGTTTTACAGCAATTATTGTAGTACTATCAAATTTATATTCGGACACAACATCACCTCAGAAGAATTTTCAAATGATTCAAAATTATTTTCCTTTCGCTTTATGTTAACATAATTTTATAACTAGTGTCAAGAAAATAAAT
>CAYOFJ010000079.1:0-8379 GCA_964403065.1 uncultured Halanaerobiaceae bacterium
AGCCGGCACCTCCTCCCGCAGGGGCGGCAACTGCCGGGAGAGAAGACAGTTCTTCGGCCCGGGGGGATTTGATATCTCTTTCAGAGCTGGCCAAAAAACTTTATGCTTTGCTGGAAAAGCTTGATAATGATGGTAATGAAAAAGAACTGGCGGGGTTTCATTTTATAATGAAGCAGTTCATCGAAAATTCAGAAGGGTATGATATAAATAATTTTGTGGATTTGCTATTAGAGCTGGAAAATTCACATCGGGATTATTTTAATGAAATTTTGCTGCAGGCAGATTATTTGCGGCAGGAAGAATTGAATCCCCGGCTCTGGCTGGGAGTCTTAACCCGGCTATCTGTGGAGGAAGCGATCAGTTTTACAGACAAAACAAATATAATTTTTTGGAACACTGAACGAGAGCAGCTGCCCAGAGTGCTTGTGGCTTTTTTGGAAGAGGTGCGTAAAATTCTTAATCAGTATCAATTTTCCGAATTGCATAAGAGGGTTGATAGGATTGATAATCTGGGAGCTCAAAATAATTAAAAATAAAGAAGAATGGTAATATATAACCATAATATAATAGTTTCATACTAGATTTATTGGTTGAAATTATTGGAAAGTACTCCTCTATGATGTTATAATTATATAAAGTGTTATACGGCAAACATGTATATTTAAATATAAAGTAATTTTTAGCAAAATCTATTTTAATTTTCCCATTATATTTTGACTTTCAAGCTATATATCAGCACATTTATTTTTGTGTGTTTTTATTTATTTAGGCAGTTATTACAGGTTAAAGTATGGGAGGTGCTTTGGGAAAGTGAGTTCTGTTATGATAGTGGATGATGCTTCATTTATGCGTTTAAATTTGAAAAATATTCTACAGGAAAGTTATGAAATAGCAGGAGAAGCAGAAAATGGCAAAGAAGCTGTAGAAAAATATCAGGAGTGGAATCCTGACATAGTTACGATGGATATAACCATGCCGGAGATGGATGGTCTGGAAGCAATCAAAGCAATTAAGGACATTGATCCGGAAGCTAAAATAGTTGTAGTTAGTGCTATGGGACAGCAAAAAATGGTGATTGAAGCGATTGAAGCAGGTGCGGAGGATTTCATTGTAAAACCCTTTAAAGATGAGCGGGTTTTAGAAGCACTGGAGAAAGTAGATTGATGCATACGTGAAATTAAAGTGGCAGGTTTTAAATTTTATATTTAGAGGTGAAGGATTATGATGAGTGATTACACTGATATGCTGCAGCTGGGAATGGAAGGTTCTTCCCGCAGGCATGATGCTTTAGCTAATAATATCGCCAATGTTGATACCCCCGGTTATAAAAGGGAAGATGTGGAGTTTCGTTCTGCTCTGCGAGAAAAAGCTGGTGAAGCCAGGTCTAAAAGTGAAATGGCCAGGACCAACCCCGGGCACTTAAGGGGGCGGAGAACTTCTGATCTGCAAAATAATATAAATCATTTTAAAGAGACAGGCACTTCTCTGCGGCATGATGAAAATAATGTGGATATAGAAAGAGAGATGGCTGAGCTGGCCAAAAATGAAATTTATTTTAATACTCTTTCTCAACAGCTTGATGCCCGGTTTAATAATTTAACTACGGTTATTGAGAGGAGTGGATAAAATGTTTGGCAATATAAACACCAGTGCTTCGGGGCTTACTGCTCAGCGCACCCGTATGGATATAATAGCCGATAATATAGCAAATGTTAATACCACCAGGACTCCGGAAGGAGGACCTTATCGCCGCAAATTGCCAGTTTTTCGCAGCAGAAATCAGGAAGATAGCACTGCTTTTTCCAGTTTGATAAGAGGTAGAATGGGGGACAGAACCGCTCAAACCGGAGTGGAGGGAAAAGGTGTAGAGATTAGTGATATTGTAGAGGATGACAGCCCCTTTAAACTGGTTCATGATCCCGAACATCCTGACGCCAATGAGGAAGGTTATGTAGAGAAGCCAAATGTTGATATAACTATGGAAATGGTTGATATGATAGATGCATCCAGGGCTTATGAGGCTAACGTAAATGCTTTAGAGACCGGAAAAAATATGGCTATGAGAGCTTTAGAAATAGGCGGGGCATAATTTTTAATCTTATTTTAGAAAAAAGTGATAAACTGAGTATTTGCGCAGTAACAGCAGCAACAATACATAATCGGGAGTGATTGAGTTTGGAACCTATTGCCGATCGTTTGAATTTGCTTTCACAGGCTAATAACCTGCAGGGGAATGATACTGAGGAACAAACTCCCATAGATAATTTTGCTGATATCCTGAGCGATAACTTACAGGAAGTTAATCAACTGGAGCAGGAAGCCGAGGATATCACTCAGCAGTTTGCCCTGGGGGAAATTGATGATATACATAAAGTAACGGTAGCTACCGAAAAAGCAAGGCTGGCTTTACAGCTGACCACTGAGATTCAAAATCAAATTACTCAGGCGTATGATGATATAATGAGAATGCAGATTTAGTGAGGTTATTGATATGTTTGAAAGAATTAGAGAGTATTTTCAGCAGTTACAGGAGTTATGGGGAAAATTAGATACCAGGGCTAAAGTTATTATTGGGGCTTCAACTTTTGTAGTTTTTACGGGCCTGATATTTTTGGTTTTTATACTGGGTGACCCCAATTACCAGCCTCTTTATGAGCAGTTAGACCCCGAGGATGCCAGTGCTATTGTGGAAGAACTTGATACCCGGGGAGTCAGTTATAGGCTGCGAGATGGAGGCAGTACAATTCTGGTTCCTGCAGATCAGGTTCATGATATGCGCCTGGAGATGGCGGGGCAGGACCTGCCCGCATCAGGACAGGTTGGGTTTGAGGTTTTTGACGATGTTCAATTTGGCACCACTGATTTTGAAAGAAGAGTTAATTTATATCGGGCAATGGGTGGAGAATTGAGCAGATCAATAGAGTCCATGAATGCTATAAGATCCGCTCGGGTGCAAATTACGGCTCCGGAGGAGAGCCTATTCATTACAGAAGAAAGACCTGCGAAAGCTTCGGTAATGCTGGATCTGGAACCGCGGCATCAGCTTTCTTCCGAACAGGCCAGAGCAATCGGGAATTTAGTGGCCAGCGGTGTTCCTGATTTGACTCTGGAAAATGTCACTATTGTTGATACTGCCGGGAATCTTCTCTCACCGGAAAGAATGGGAGAAAATGATTTTCGGCAGGCGGGAGATATAAGCAGTACCCAGCGGGAAATGGAAAGAGATTATGAGGAAAAGTTAAAAGAACGATTGAATGCTATGCTGGCCAGAATTTTGGGGCCTGACAATTTTACTGTTCAGGTTGAAAGCCGAATGAATTTTGACTTGCGAGAAAGAGAATCTCATACTTATCTGCCCATTATAAATGATGAAGGTCTGCCCAGAAGCAGGCAGGAATTACGAGAAATTTATTATGGTGGAGATGTACCGGAGGAGGAAGGTGCTCCGGGAACTGCTACAAATATACCGGGTTATTTGACTGTGGAAGAGATGGAAGAAGATGGTTATTACGAAAGAACCGAAGAGACGATAAATTATGAGATGGATGAAGTTGTGGAGAGAGAAGAGTTTGCTCCTGGCAGCATAGAAAGATTATCCGTATCGGTTATGGTAGATGATGAGATGGCTGAAGATGAAATTGTAGTTTTAGAGGAATCCATTCAGGCTGCAGTTGGCTTTGATGCTGAGCGTGGTGACACCGTAAATGTTTCCAGCCTGACCTTTGATAGAACTATGGAAGAGGAACTGGCGGCCGCCCGCCAGAGAGAAGAAGAAGCTAGAAGGCGTCAGCTTATGATTTACAGCGGGTTAATTATTGCAGTACTTCTTATAACTATTACAACGATTTTTGTGCTCAGGCGCCGGTCCCAGCAGCAAGAAGAAATGGCTGTGCCGGAAGGTGCTCGAGTTGACATGATGGTAGAAGAAGAGGAAGAAGAGGTAGAGCTTCCGGAAGAAGAGCTTTCGGAAGAGGAGAAGAAAATCAAAAAAATGCGCGAAGAACTGCGAGAGATGGCAGAAGACCAGCCGGAAGAAATGGCTGATCTGATAAAAAGCTGGATGTCGGAAGATTAAGAGGTGATTTTGAGTGGCTCTGGACAATTTAAATGGAAGAAAAAAAGCTGCCATATTGATGGTTACACTGGGATCTGATGTATCCGCTGATATTTTTGAGCATCTCTCCGAAGAGGAGATTGAAGAACTGACCCTGGAAATAGCTAATTTGCAGGAGATTGAACAGGAAATTAAGCAGCAAACAGTCGAGGAATTTTATCAGCTGGCCAGAGCCCAGGATTATATTGACCGCGGCGGAATCCAATATGCCAGAGATGTGCTGGAGAAGGCAGTGGGTGAAGATAGAGCCCGAGATATTTTGGGCAGGCTGACAGCCACACTGCAGGTTCGACCCTTCGATTCTATACGGAAAACCGAGCCTTCACAGCTAATCAATTTTATTCAGGATGAGCACCCCCAGACGATAGCTCTGGTACTGGCTTATCTAGATCCCTCCCAGGCTTCGGAAGTATTGAGTTCACTGCCTCAGGAAATTCAAACCGAGGTGTCCATGCGGCTGGCTACCATGGATAGAACTTCGCCGGAGATAATCAAAGAAGTAGAGGATGTTCTGGAGCAAAAATTATCCTCAGTGGTGACGGAAGAGTATGCCCGGGCCGGAGGGGTTGATTCTATAGTTGATATTTTAAATAGTGTGGATAGGGGTACCGAGAAAAATATACTTGATGAGATGGAAGAAGAGGATCCCGAACTGGCAGAAGAAATTAAACAGAAAATGTTCGTATTTGAAGATCTCACTCTGCTGGATGATCAGGCTATACAGCTTACACTCAGACAGGTGGAGACCGATGATCTGGCACTGGCTCTGAAAACTGCCAGTGATGAAGTAGAAGAGAAAATTTTAAACAATATGTCAGAGCGGGCTGCGGAAATGCTGCAGGAAGATATGGAGTATATGGGACCCGTTAGAATTAGAGAAGTAGAAGAAGCTCAGCAGCGTATTGTTAACGTAGTAAGAGAGCTGGAAGAGAGTGGAGAAATTGTTATAGCCCGCGGTGGGGAGGAAGAGCTCGTTGTCTGATTCTAATATAATTAAATCATCTAAGATTACAGGTGAATATCGTCTGAGCGAGAAAAAAGCTAAAGAAAAGCAGAAAAAAGACCAGGAAAAAACCCGACGTAACAGAGAACAGAAATTAGACGATGAGCTGAAATCTCGCCGGGAAAAAATTCTGGCCGAAGCCGAAAGTGAAGCAGAAGAGATTTTAGAAGAGGCCAGGCAGAAAGCAGATGCCATTATTTCTGAAGCTAAAGAGGAAGCAGAAGAGATTAAAAAAGAGGCTGCAGAAGCAGGTCGAGAGCAGGGTTATGAAGATGGTTATGAGCAGGGAGAAGAAAAAGTCAGAGAGGATTTACGCCAGGAACATGAAGACAGTCTGGCGGCTGTGACTGAAGCTGTAGAGAAAACAGAAGAGCAGCTTGTTTCCGAGATGGATAGAATCCCGGAAAAAGTTGTAAATCTTTCCCTACAGATTGCTGAGCGCATTGTGCAGTCCAGCCTGGAAGTTCAGCCTGATCTCATTATTCCTATTGTAGAAGATTGTCTGGAAGAAGTGGGGCTGAATCATAATAAACTTACTATTAAAGTGGCTCCCGGTGTGGATGTTTACCTGTCGGATTTAAGTTATCCTCAGGCTCCCAACACTGATATCGAGATTGTGCCCGATGGCAATCTGGAAAAGGGAGATTGTCTGGTAGAGACAGAATTTGGTGGTAGAGATGCCACCATTGAAAATAAATTAAATCTGCTGCGCAAAAAGCTTGTTAATAATAAAGCTAAATTTGCCAGGAACGAGGACAGTGATTAATAAATGAAACTGCAGCCTATTGATTTTGATAAATTATCATCCCGGGTTGAGAATGCTTCCATAAAAGGAAATTTCGGTTATATTACCAGAGTAGTAGGGTTGATTATTGAGTCGCAGGGTCCAGAAGTTAGTATAGGAGAAATTTGTTTAATAAAAAACCATGACCGTTCGGTGAGAGCAGAAGTTGTGGGATTTGAAGACAATAAAGTTTTATTGATGCCTATTGGTGATATAGAAGGTGTAAATCCCGGGGCCAGAGTAATGGCCACCGGTGAAAAATTTACGGTTAATGTAGGCGAAGAATTACTGGGTAGTGTTTTGGACGGTCTGGGGCGGCCGGTCAGAACTGATACGGAGGAAAAGGTTTATGAGGAACTGGCTGAAGTTCCGGTGACCAATGATCCGCCTGATCCCCTTGATCGCCAGCGCATAACAAAACCTCTAAGTCTGGGTATAAGAAGCATAGATGGTCTGCTTACCTGTGGGCGAGGACAGAGAGTTGGTATTTTTGCCGGGAGTGGAGTGGGGAAAAGTACACTTCTGGGTATGGCAGCCCGCAATACGGAAGCAGATATTAATATTATTGGTCTTATAGGTGAGCGTGGCCGCGAAGTTCGCGATTTTATTGAAAAGGACCTGGGGGAAAAGGGTTTGAGTAAATCAATAATTGTGGTTGCTACTTCCGATGAACCGGCACTGGTGAGATTCAAGGCTTCCCAGGTGACAACAGCTCTGGCGGAGTATTTTCGCAGCCAGGGAAAAGATGTGCTGCTGATGATGGATTCTTTAACCAGGGTGGCCCGAGCTTTAAGAGAGATAGGGCTGGCTGTAGGAGAACCTCCTGCTACACGCGGGTATCCACCTTCTGTTTTTAACAAACTACCCCGGCTGCTGGAAAGAACCGGAGCCGGCCGGGAAGGTACTATTACGGCCCTTTACACGGTGCTGGTCGAAGGTGATGATTTCAATGAACCTGTTTCAGACACCGTGAGAGCTATTTTAGATGGACATATTGATCTTTCGCGAGATCTAGCTTCTCGCAATCATTATCCGGCGGTGGATGTTTTGAGCAGTGTCAGCAGGGTCATGCCCGATATTACGGAAAAAGAGCATATGCAGGCAGCGGGAGAGTTCAAAAAACTGCTGGCAGATTATAGAGAGTCGGAAGATCTGATTAACATCGGCGCCTATGAAGAAGGCAGCAATCCTGATGTTGATAGGGCTATCGAGAGAATTGACGATATTAATCAATTCCTGCAGCAGGATATAGGAGAAAGCGCCGATTTTGAGCAGACAATTGCCACAGTAAAGAATATTGTGCAATAGATTTTGTAAGATAATAATAGATAAATTGTGACGGGGTGAGTTGTAGTGAAGGAATTTGATTTCAATTTGAAAAAGGTTTTAAAAGTGAGGAATATTAGGGAGACAGAAGCACAGCGCGAATTTTATCATGCCCGTCAACAGGCCGAAGCTTTGCGCAGGCAAATTGAACAGCTTAATTCTACGCAAAAAAAGGTTTATAATCATTTGCGTAAAAAATCTGATATCGATCCCAATTTAGCTATACAGGCCCGCCGTTTTCTCAGGCATAATAGAGGAGAAATTAAATCGGTAAATGAGGATTTGTCCGAGCAGGAACGGGTAGTCGATAAAAAGAGGGAAAAGCTGAAAGAAAAAGCTAAAGAGCGGCAGGCCATGGAAAAGTTGAAGGAAAACAAAGCTGAAAAGTATTATAAAGAAGCCAGACGGGAAGAGCAGAGAAAAATTGATGATATAACTCAATCTCAGGTAAAGGAAGATGAATCTGCCAATATTCTTTAGTGATTAAGGAGGCGGCAGGATGCTGCGGAAATTAGTGTTGATAGGAGTTGTACTTTCAGTATTAGCAATAGCAGCTGTAATAGCATTGAATTTTTTCGGAATTATTTCTTTAAGGTCCTATGCTGAAGATATAATAACCGGTCTTCCTGTTTTAGAAGATTATGTGAGAACTGGAGAGCAGTATTTTGAATTACAGGAGGAACATGAACAGCTGGTAGAAGAGCATCAGGAGCTACAGGCTGAATTTGAGGAAGCGAGTGAGGAACTGGAGAATTTAAGAGCTGAAAAGGAAGAGCTGGAAGCATTGTACCAGGAGATGCAGGAAGAAGAGATGACCAGAGAAGAGCGTATGAATAAACTGGTAGAAATTTATACCAGAATGGAGTCCGAGCGGGCGGCTGAAATTTTTGAAACCATGAATCGAGAACTGGCAGTTTCTATTTTGACCGGAATGAATGATGAAGTGGCAGCCGAGCTGCTGGAAAATCTGCCGGCAGATATGGCGGCAGAGCTTTCAGCAGAAATAAGATAAATCTGTGAAGGTAACGAGGCTGAAAAATCTAAAAGAAAGGGGGTGAATAAATGTCCGCAGGAGCAGAGTCATTAATGAGCAATATCATGAACAGCTCAGTCGAGATGAATGACAATATGGATCTGGATTCCGCCAGGGAA
>CAYOFJ010000080.1:0-8242 GCA_964403065.1 uncultured Halanaerobiaceae bacterium
AGCTACTTCCTGGTTCCTGTAAAATTACAAACTATGTTATAATATTATATAGATATTAGCAGCAGGAGAGCAGTTTATTTACATATGTGAAAATTTTTAACAGAAAAAGCCGGCAGTTTTGTTTTGTGCTTGAAATATTTAGGAAGTATCCCGGGAAGTTGTTCTTTTTAGTCTGGTTTTCAGCCTTCTGATGTCAAGGAAGGCCTGGAGGCATAATATAATTTAAGGGGGAGAAAAAAATGGATGAAAATGATGATGTCATTAGGGATGCCAGTCAGCTACCTTTTTCTCAGGAACTGTTTATAGGATTTCAGCATACTCTGGCTATGTTCGGGGCTACAATATTGGTGCCTATTTTAACCGGTTTACATATCTCCGTGGCCCTGTTCACCAGTGGTCTGGGCACTCTGGCTTTTCATTATTTGACTGGCAAAAAAGTGCCGGCTTATTTGGGCTCTTCTTTTGCGTTTATCGCCCCGATAAGTGTGGTTATTGCTGATGGGGGAGGGATTCCCGCTGCCCAGGGAGGAATAATTGTTACTGGAATTGTATATGCTGTGGTAGCCTGGTTAATTTATCAGCTGGGCCCGGAAAAGATTAAAAGGATTTTTCCGCCGATAGTTACTGGCCCGGTTATTATGATAATTGGTTTATATCTGGCGGATGTAGCAATAGACCAGGCTTCAGGTAATGTTTGGGTGGCGGCAGCAGCCCTGATAGCTGCTACTATTTCGGCTGTTTTTGGCAAAGGTTTTTTCCGGATAATTCCCGTTATTTCAGGACTTGTTGTTGGTTATATAGTAGCTTTATTTTTCGGCATAGTGGATTTTGCTCCCGTAATGGAAGCCGGCTGGGTGGGACTGCCTGAATTCACAGTTCCTACTTTTGAGCTAAATGCTATAACAATTATAGCGCCGGTGGCAGTAGTTTCTATTATAGAGCATGTAGGAGATGTTTTAGCCATTAGTGAGACCATAGGTAAAGGCAGGGAACTTGTTGTCGACCCCGGTATTAATAAAACTATGATAGGTGATGGAGTGGCTACCATTTTAGCCGGTGTTTTCGGCGGGCCTCCCAATACCACTTATGGTGAAAACACGGGAGTACTGGCTTTAACCAAAGTTTTTGATTCCAAAGTGATGAGGATTGGTGCTGTTTTTGCAATAATTTTATCTCTGGTACCTAAATTTGGTGAACTTATACAAACAATACCCGAACCAGTTATTGGTGGTATTTCTATTCTGCTGTTTGGTATGATTGCCGCGGTAGGTATAAGAACCCTGGTAGAATCTGAAACTGATCTGAAAAAGTCGCGGAATTTAATTATTGCCAGTGTAGTTTTAGTGCTGGGCCTGGGTGGAGCAGTAATAGAAATTGGTGAGATGGAATTTTCGGGTATGGCTCTGGCAGCCCTGGTGGGTATCATTCTGAATCTGGTTCTCCCCGAAACTGGAGCCAAGCTGACGAATGATGTGAGAAAAGAAGATTGATGCTTTAAATTCTGTAAAAGCAGATATTTTATTATGATTGAGGTATAACAAAAATGAAAGTTAATAAGACCAGAAAAATGATTAAACAGGATGAATTAATTTTTAAAGAAGAAGTTTTAGCAGAGGCCAGCGGGGGGGAAATCGTAGGTCAATATAGAAATATAATAAATGTGAGATTGGATTCGGGGGAAGGTATTTCACTTACTTCCCCCGGCGTATCGATGGCCCCTTATCATATGCAAATTTCAACTTTCCCTGCAGAGTTAAACCTGCAGGGAAAGTCAATTATTATTTTTTCTGGAAAAATACTTTTGCCTGATGACAGTAAAATAATTTTTGGGCAGGGGAAAATGGCCTCAAGTCAGTTAGAGCCTAATGACCAATTAGCCAGGGAAGCTAGACAGAATTTGACTGATAATTTGAAATTGATTTACCAGTATTTTATGGGAAGGTCGAAACATAATTTGCTGCAAGTGTTAAGAAATGAGAAAAATTATGAGCAAAATAATAATGCCGACAACTTCACTAGATATCTGGGCAGTTTAATTTTACAATTGCAGCAGGCAGAAACCTGGGAGAAAAAAAACATAGTTTTGAGAAAATTTTTAGGTGCCGGCCGGGGATTAACTCCAGCCGGAGATGATTTTCTGGTGGGATTACTGTCACTGCTTTATTATTATGACCGGCAGTTAGCTGCAAAAATAAATTTGGAGCTGCAGCACAAAGATCAATCTTCTACAACTCTAGTAAGTTTTATGGCTTTAAAAGCAGCTATGCGGGGACATTTTAATCAGGAAATTTTAAATTTTTATGATAGTTTAACAAACACAACCGGTGAACTTTTTTCGGCTCTGAAGAAATTATTGAATATGGGCAGCAGCAGCGGTGAAGATATTTTAGCAGGGATTCTTTTTGCTGCCAATTTTTTGGTCAGACCCCGGCTGCTGAATAAAAATATGATTAAAAAGATCTGAGGTGGATTAATGAGAAAAAGAATTAAAGTGAAATCGGGTTCCTATTATGACTCAGTAACTCTTATGTCCATAAGTAGAGAAGTGAGCCAGCTGGAAGGCATTGAAGAAGCCACTCTTGTTATGGCTACTGATAGTAATCTGGAAATCCTGCGAGATTCCGGTTTTGAGTCGGAGAAGATTGAAGACTCGGGACCTAATGATCTCATTGTTGCTATAAAGGGTCAGGAAAATCAGCTGCCGGAAGCCTTTACAAGGGTTGAGGACCATTTAACCCGCAAGAAAAAATCATCAGAAACTGATAAAGGTAAAAAGCCCCATTCTATAGAAGGAGCTCTGGATTATAATCCTGAAGCCAATTTGGTGCTCATATCAGTACCTGGTGAGTTCGCCGCCCGCGAAGCTCGCAAAGCACTTGAAGAAAATTTACATGTAATGTTATTTAGTGGAAATGTTTCAATTGAAGACGAGATAGAATTAAAAGAAATGGCTGCAGAAAGAAACCTGTTGATGATGGGGCCGGACTGTGGCACTGCAATAATTAATCAAAAACCCCTGGCTTTTGCCAATGTGGTTGAATCCGGACCGATAGGAATTGTATCTGCTTCTGGTACTGGAGCTCAGGAAGTTTCCACTCTGATTCAGCGGGCAGGTGTAGGTTTAAGTCAGGTTATTGGTACAGGGGGAAGAGATTTAAGTCACAGAGTTGGCGGTCTGGAAATGATTAAAGATTTAAAGGCCCTGGCGGCAGATGATAGCACAGAAATTATTGTTTTAATTTCTAAACCTCCTGCTTCACAGGTTGCTGCTAAAATTATGCAGGTGATAGAAAAGATTCATAAACCAGTAGTAATTAATTTTCTGGGCGAACAGGCGAAAGTTGGAGATGGCCAGGAAGTTTATCGAGCAGAAACTTTACAGGAAGCTGCTTTTACCGCGGTGAATCTGGTGAAGGAGGAAGAAATATCGCCAGAGCTGGATTCTAACGAGATTGAGCAGTTTGTTGAACAGGAGAAACAGAGATTAAAAACAGGCCAAAAATATATCAGAGGGCTTTATACCGGCGGTACCCTCTGTAGTGAAGCCTTAATTTTGCTGCAGAGAAGAATAGGTGAAATTTATTCTAATATTCCCCTGGAAGACAGATATGGTCTGGGGGAAGATCTGCTGAGTCGGCAAAACACACTGCTTGATCTGGGGGAGGATGAGTTTACTAAAACCAATCCTCATCCTATGATAGATCCCGGTTTGAGAAATGAAAGATTAAGACAGGAAATTGAAGATAAAGAGACAGGCATTATCCTGGCTGATATAGTTTTAGGATATGGTTCTCACTCCGATCCGGCCGGGGAATTTGCCGGTGCTGTTAAAGAGGCTAGAAATCGTCTAAAATCGGAGAATAGAGGTCTTTCTGTTATTGTCTCTATATGTGGCACAGAAGGTGATCCTCAGGATTATCAGCAGCAGAAAGAGAAATTAGAAAATGCTGATATTAAAGTGGCCGACACTAATGTTCAGGCAGTTAAACTGGCAGCTGAATTATTTGCCGGTCTTCAGGAGGGTTGAGAAATGGCCAGTAATAATAAAAATAAAAAGCAGGAAAATATTATTTCTTTATTTTCGCAGGAGCTGCAGGTAATAAATATGGGCCTGGAATCATTTGCAGAAAATTTACAGGAGAATGATGTTAATGTTATAGACCTTGATTGGTCTCCTCCTGCCGGGGGAGATGAAGAACTTATATCTATTTTGGACAGCATATCAGATTGAAAATTTTTCAGAATCACAATAACTGTTTTGGAGAAGAGCCAAAAATATAAAATTGGAGGTTAAATTGTGAGTATAAAGGAAGCCAATCAGAAAGCCGTGGAAATAATTCAAAACAGCAATCCAGTTTTGATGGGACTGGGGCAGGCCCGGGAAACACTTCCCGGTTACGAAGGCCGGAAAATTCTGCATGCTGCTCCACCTGTAGACTGGGAGGATATGGCCGGTCCCATGAAAGGTGCAGTAATAGGGGCATTAATTTATGAAGGGTGGGCAGATGATGAGCAGGAGGCGGAAAAACTGGCTGATTCCGGAGAAATAGAATTTGAACCCGCCCATCATCATCAGGCAGTTGGCCCCATGACCGGAATAGTATCACCTTCAATGCCGGTATGGATAGTGGAAAATAAAGAATACGGCAATAAAGCTTTTTGCACTATAAATGAAGGGCTGGGTAAAGTTCTTCGTTTTGGAGCTAATGGACCTGATGTTATAGAAAAACTGCACTGGATTGAGGATGAGCTGGCTCCTGTACTGGAAAAAGCTCTGGATAGAGCCGGTGAGATTAATCTGAGAAGTATTACCGGACAGGCTCTGCACATGGGAGATGAGGTTCACAACCGCAATAAAGCGGGCACAGCTCTATTTTTGCGGGAGATTGCTGCTGCCCTGACCAGAACTGACGTGAATAAAGAAAAGAAAGCTGAAGTGTTTGAGTTTATAGGAGATAATGAGCACTTTTATTTAAATCTTTCCATGCCGGCTTCTAAAGCAACAATGGATGCTGCCCATGGCATAGAAAACAGCACTGTAATTACAGCGATGGCCAGAAACGGCGTGGAATTTGGGATTAGAGTCAGTGGCCTTGGTGATGAATGGTTCACCGGACCTGCTCAGCAGATTGATGGTTTATTTTTCCCGGGATATAGCAAAGAAGATGCCTGCCGGGATATAGGTGATTCAACTATATCTGAAACCGCTGCTGTAGGGGGATTTGCCATGGCTGCGGCCCCTGCCATAGTCGGTTTTGTGGGAGGAGATGTGGATGATGCTGTGAACTTCACACGGGACATGTATGAAATTACTCTGGATGAAAATGAAAATTATACGATACCATATTTAGATTTTAGAGGCACGGGTACAGCAATTGATGTGAGAAAAGTTGTAGAAAAAGATATTATGCCTGCCATAAATACCGGTATTGCTCATAAGGAACCCGGGATAGGGCAGATAGGAGCTGGCCTCGTTGATCCTCCTCGTGAAGCGTTTAAAAATGCAGTTAGAGCTTTCGCCCGAAAGTACAATTAAAATATTTATAAATCTATGATTACAGCTGTTTTGGAAAAGAACCTAAAATAATAACTAAACAGGAGTGATATTAAATAATGGAAATTTATGACCTGACGCAAAGAATTGGTGTTTCAACCCCACCCTGGCCCACTTATGAACCTCTTGAACTTAAATATTTTAAAAGATTATCTACAGAGGGTGTTAATGGACAAATCGTAAGGACCAGCAATCATATTGGTACCCATCTTGATGGAGAAAGGCATTTTTGGACAGCAGGGCGGGATATGGCAGAAATTCCCCTGGATGAACTTGTAGGTGAGGGTGTAATTGTGGATATCAGTGATGAAGTGGAAGATTTTGATATTTATACCTCTGATATGATTGAAGAAAAGCTGGCTGAGAACGGTCTGGAAATCAAAGAAAATGATATTTTAATTATCAATACCGGTTATCATAAATACGGCTGGGATCAGCCAGAAGCTGATGAAGTCAGATATTTTATGAAACACCCCGGTCCCAACATGGAGTTTGCTGAATGGTGCCTGGAGAATAATTTAAACTGGCTGGGAGTTGATTGTGGTTCACAGGATCATCCTATGAACACCGTGCTGAGAGATCTCAGACCGGATATAGCAGAAGAGGCAGAAGAACATTTAGGTCAACCTCTGGATGAGATTTTTTCTCATGAAGACACCTATCAGTTAATGCATACTCAACTATTCCCTCATGAAATTATTCATGCAGAAAATCTCGGGGGCGAAATTGACCAGGTTTTAAATACTCGCTGTAAAATTGGCTTCTTTCCCTGGAAGGGAGTCGATATGGAAAGCAGTATCGGCCGCTGTGTAGCATTTGTGGAATAAAATCTGACTATTAATTAATTTAACAGCTGAATTCAAAAGGGGGACTGACGCTTTTCCCCCTTTATTTAATTTAGAATATTTCTAAAAATAAGAGGTGATTAACAATTGTAATTAAATCCGAATATAAATACTTTGCCCCGCAGGAGCTGGAAGAGGCACTGGAAATAATTGCTAACTCGGACGGGATAGTTCCTCTGGCCGGAGGTACTGATCTGCTGGTGAATTTGGAAAATGATGCTGTAAAACCAGAAGCTGTTATGGACATAAAACATGTGCCTTCCTTGCAGGAGTTGAAAATTGCAGATGGCAATCTCTATATAGGGGCTGCCGTAACCTGTAATCATTTTCTTTCCCGGCAGGAGATAAGCAGGCAGACACCTCTATTGAAGAAATGTGTAGAAGTTATAGGTTCTCATCAGATTCGAAATAGAGCTACTCTTGTCGGAAATATTTGCACTTCCTCTCCCGGGGCGGATATTCCCCCGGCACTGCTGGTATTAGGCGCCAGTGTAATTATTGTCAGTGAAAAGGAAAGCAGAGAGATACCGATTACAGAATTTTTCACGGGTGTTAAGGAGAATATTCTGGCTGAAGATGAGCTGATTAAAACGGTGAAAGTCCCCCTGCCTGCTGAAGATGCCAGAAGTGATTATCGCCGGAAAACAAGGGTGGAAGGTCCCGATTTGAGCGCCTGTGGGGTCGCCGGTTATATTTCGCGTCAGCAACAAGTTGTGAAATTTGCTTATGGTGCTTTAGCCCCTACACCTAAGCTGGTAGACGGTTCCAATATCTTTTTTGATTCTGAAGGTAAAAATAAGAAAATCGAAAGTTCACTTGATAAACTGCTGGCCCGAATGGAGGAAGTAATTAGTCCAATAACTGATGTGCGCAGCACTGAAAATCATAGGCAGCGGCTGGCCCGGGTTTATACCAGAAGAATTTTTCATGATCTCTGGGAGGAGGTCTAACATGAAAACAGAAATTACACTTACTGTTAATGGCCAGGTATACGAAACAGAGGTTAAAAATAACTGGACTCTTATGGATTTGCTGCGTAAAAAACTTGATTTAACAGGAACAAAAGAGGGATGTCGGGAAGGTGAATGTGGAGCCTGCACTGTACTTATGGAGGGAAAAGCTGTCAACAGCTGTTTGATAATGGCGGTGGAAGCAGATGGCTGTGAAATTGAGACAATTGAGGGGCAGGCTAAAGAAGATGGATTAAATAATATTCAGGAAGCTTTTGTGGAGAGCGGGGCTGTACAGTGTGGATTTTGTACTCCCGGGATGATAATGTCTACCAAAGCTCTGCTGCAGCGCACTTCTCGACCATCTGAGGAAGAAATAGAAGCTGCTCTTGCCGGTAATCTTTGCCGCTGTACTGGTTATTATGCTATAAAAGAAGCTGTGAATTTAGCAGTCAAGAAAGGGGGAGTAGAGGAATGAGTCAGGATATCATCGGTGAAGATGTCAACAGGTTAAAAGCCCGGGAAAAAGTCACCGGAACAGCCAGGTTTGCTCATGATATGGAACTGCAGGGAATGCTTTATTCCGAGGTTTTATTGAGCCCTCATGCTCATGCCAGAATAAAAAATATAAACACTCAAGCTGCGGAAGAAATTAATGGTGTTAGAGCCGTGGTTACCGGAAAAGATGTAAGTGAATATAGAGTAGGACTTTATCTGGTTGATAAGCCCATACTGGCAGTTAACAAAGTTCGCTATCAGGGTGAGCCTGTGGCGGCAGTGGCTGCGGAAACTCAAGAAATTGCTGAAAAAGCAGTTGATTTGATCGAGGTTGAGTATGAAAAACTGCCTGCGGTTCTTTCCATCGAAGAAGCCGTACAGGACGATTCTGCTCT
>CAYOFJ010000081.1:0-3562 GCA_964403065.1 uncultured Halanaerobiaceae bacterium
ACCAGCGCAGCACATCAGCACCATATTTATCGAACATATTGAAAGGATCTACCGTGTTGCCGCGGGATTTAGACATTTTCTTGCCCTCGGCATCGAGAATAAGGTCATTAACCAGAACTCGCTCATAGGGAGCTTCCCCGGTGATAAAGGAAGAAATGGCTATCAGAGAATAAAACCATCCCCGGGTTTGATCTATTCCCTCACAGATAAAGTCGGCAGGAAACTGCTCCTCAAATAAATCCTCATTTTCAAAAGGATAATGGTACTGAGCAAATGGCATTGAGCCACTGTCAAACCAGCAGTCAATAACTTCCTCTACTCTTTCCATTTCACCTTCACATTCAGGACATACAAGCTTTATTTCATCCACATAGGGTCTATGCAGTTCCAGATCTTCGGGAACTTCGTTGGCTGATCTTTCTCTTAATTCTTCCACAGAACCTACAGATGTGAGCTCACCACAATCACAGCGCCAGATATTTAACGGTGTGCCCCAGTAGCGATTGCGAGAAATAGCCCAGTCTTTAAGATTGGCCAGCCAGTTGCCAAATCTTTTTTCTCCTACAAAGTCGGGATACCAATCAACTCCATCGTTATTTTCTATTAATCTCTCCTTAATCTTAGTCATCTCTATATACCAGCTGCCCCGGGCATAATAGAGCAGAGGTGTATCACAGCGCCAGCAGTGGGGATAATTATGATCTACTTTTTGTGATCTGACCAATTTGTCATTATCGATTAACCACTGGACAATATCTTCATTGGCATCCATGACAAACTGACCTTCCCAGGGTGTAGTAGTATATTTTCCATCCTCATTTACAGGCTGCAGAACAGGCAGGCCATACTTTCTACCGGTTTTGTAATCTTCTTCTCCAAAAGCAGGTGCACTGTGCACTATTCCCGTACCTTCTTCTGCTGTTACATAATCTCCCAGGGTAACGTAAAACGCCTCTTTATCGGATTTAACTTCTACGAATGGCATCAACTGTTCGTATTCGATCCCTTCCAGTTCTTCACCCTTAACTTTATCAACTATCTCATAATCTTCCACGAAAACATCTTCAGCCCTATCTTCCTCTATATAATAAAGATCCCCTTTATAGCGAGCTTTTACATAGGTCTTTTCCGGATGAACTGTCAGGGTCACATTGGCAGCCAGGGTCCAGGGAGTGGTGGTCCAGATGAGAAAATACTCATCTTTATCTTTGCGTTTGATGCGGACATAAACACTGTTGCTGGTAATTTCTTCGTAGCCCTGAGCCACCTCATGTGAAGCCAGGCCTGTACCACAGCGGGCACAATAAGGCAGAATTTTATGTCCTTCATAAATAAAATCTTCCTGAAAAAATTGATCCAGCAGCCACCAGACAGTCTCTATATAATCGTTTTCTAAGGTTATATAGGGATCATCAAGATCAATAAGATATCCCATGCGTTCGGTCATCTCGCGCCATTCTTCTTCATATTTAAACACGGATTCCCGGCACTTTTCATTAAATTCATCTATACCATATTCTTCAATTTCCTGCTTACTGTTAAGATTTAGCTCTTTTTCAACCTCTATTTCCACCGGCAAACCGTGAGTATCCCAGCCTCCTTTTCGTCTCACCATATATCCCTGCATGGTTTGATAGCGGCAGACTGTATCCTTTAAAGTTCTGGCAATAACATGGTGAATACCCGGACTGCCATTAGCAGTCGGAGGGCCTTCATAAAAAACATAAGGTTCATTATCTTTGCGCTGCTCCACACATTTTTTCAGTAAGTCCATTTCTTCCCATTCATCAGCAATCTCCTGTTCACGTTCTCCCGGACTCTTTTCCGGCAAATCAGGAAAAATTGACATAGAGATAAATCACCTCTCCTATAATTCTAGTATTTTAATTCATCAGACAATTTTATGCTCTATTCTGTCTCCGCTACCTCCAGCTAATAAAAAATTAAAATTGCGCTTCCTTTTCGAAAACTCATCCATGAACCTTCGCTCAGCCCGGCATAGCCTGAACCATAGTGCAATTCTTTGGCCAGGGGGCTTACCCGGGTTTGGATAAATTTCCAGTATCAGATTGCTTCATAGCAGCCAATAATAGTTAATACTCAAATAAAAAAACCCGAGCCGCTAAAAGGCTCAGGACGATTTAAATTTACCGCGTTACCACCTGAGTTACGGTCAGCAGAACAATTAAAAAATTAAACCAAAAGGACAATAAAGAAAAACGTAAACAACTGACCATCACTCAAAACCGTTAACGCCGGTTTTACGCGGCCGATTACTCTTCAAATATAAATTTCACCGGGCGAGCTCGGGGGTGATTTTCGTCTGATCCAGCTGGAAACCTTTCAGCCAGCGGTTTCCTCTCTGTGAATTACCGATAAATTTCCGATCAGATTACTGTCCCCTTCACTGCTTTTTACTTATTTATCTGTTAAATACATCATTGTATTCGCTCTCTTATGATAAAATAAATAACGTATTTTGTCAAGAGTTTTATGCAAACCCCTGACCGCAAATATTATTGGAAGCTATAAGACTCTGATCACAATATTATTATCATAATCCGGGAACACAATTTTTGGTCAGGGAGCTGACATAACTGCGAAAAATTGCCATTTCTTAAATTTGCTATTTTCTTTAAATTAACTACTGCTCAAAATTTCTTTTATTTTATCAACCGAAGGAACTTCTCCTGTCACAACCGCCTCGTCATCAACAAGTAAAGCCGGAGAAAGTGCAATTCCTCGCTCTGTCATCTCATTCATATCCTGGACATGCTCAAAATCAGCCTCAAGCTCCAAATCTTCAATTGCTTTTTTAGTCCTTTTAGCCAGGGTTTCACAATTCTTACAGCCTGGTCCCATTACTTCAACTTTCATTTTCATCACCTCCTTGGGTTTAATTATGATCAAATTTGCTCTTTCCCATATCACACTAAATGATATGAAGAAAAGCCTTAAAGTAAGCTACAAAACCAGATTACCATATATCATACCGCTTATGGTAGCCATAATCACCACCAGCACAATAAATACAGACGTCTTTTTTGTTCCTAAAACACTGTGAATTACCAGCATATTGGGTAAACTCAAAGCTGGACCGGCCAGCAGCAGTGATAGAGCAGGGCCATCTCCCATACCCAGGCCCATCAGTCCTTCCAGAATTGGCACCTCGGTCAGGGTGGCGAAATACATGAATGCGCCTAAAATTGAAGCAATAAAGTTCGCGGAAATAGAGTTTCCTCCCACAAAATTAGCAACATATTGCTCGGGAATCAGGCCAGCCTCTGTGCCCGGACGCCCCATCAAGAAACCAGCAATTAGGACGCCGACAAAAAGCAGAGGAGCGATCATCTCTGTAAAATTCCAGGTTTCATCGAGCCATTCTTTCAGTTCCTGTTTATTGAACCACTTAACTAGCATGACCACTAAAATGACAAGAAGCGCCCCGGTGAGATACCATCTAATCTGAAAGATTTGATACCAGATGCCTTCTGCCTGTTCAGGCTCAGCCCAGGCCATGAAAATAAGGGTCAGTACCAGAACAATAAAATAAAATAGGTTC
>CAYOFJ010000081.1:3572-8218 GCA_964403065.1 uncultured Halanaerobiaceae bacterium
CCTTGGCAGAAGGAGCTGTCACCAGTTCACTCTGCCTTTCCTGTTCGGACTCGCGGAAAATCACGGCCATTAAGACACCTATTACCAGGGCAAAAATAACTGCTCCCACTATCCTGGCCAGGCCCAGCTGCCAGCCCAGTACTCTGGCTGTTAAAACAATAGCCAGTACATTGATAGCGGGTCCCGAATAGAGAAAAGCGGTTGCCGGACCAATACCTGCCCCGGTTTTATATATACTGGCAAACAGCGGTAAAACAGTACAGGAGCAAACTGCCAGAATTGCACCCGATACAGAGGCCACTGAGTAGGAAAGTATTTTATTGGCACCTGCCCCAAAATATTTGATAATAGCATTGCGAGACAGAAAATTGCATATTGCCCCCGCCACAAAAAAGGCCGGTATTAAACAGAATAATACATGTTCCTGCACATAATACTGCAGCATTAAAAAACCTTCATTGATTGCTTCCTGTATTTGGGCAGTTTCAAAAGGTACAAAATATATTAATAGAAAAGCTGCTATAAACAAAATTATTTTATTACGACGACTCATTTCTTACCCACTCCTCTTTTCCCGGTTGAGACAAAATCTCGTTTGCTAAAATATTTGCACAATATATTTAAGTCATATCCAATTTTTCTTTTTTATCCCGGAAATCTATTTCCAGCACTTCATCCAGACAGTCAAAAAATCCTGATACACAGGGAGCCCGCAGTGAATAAAAGTTTTTCAGTCCTTCTTTCCTGCGGCTTATTATACCTGCCTGTTTGAGAATTTTCAGATGCTTAGAAATACTGGATTGACTGGCCGGTAAAATTTCGGTTAAATCCTGCACACAGTTATCCTCCTGCTCTGATAAAATATCAACAATCTGCAGCCGCAGAGGATGGCTCAAAGCCTTGGCAACTTCCGCTCTGGCTTCGTAAATTTCTCGCTTTTCGATTTTCATCCACCTCCTGATATTTCCAGACAGATTATAGCAACAAAATCCTGTATTAATTGTCTATTACTATTATTATATTACAATAAAAGAATATAGTTGTCAAGATTAAGACCAGGCCATTCAAAAATTTGGAACTTCTCAAAAATGTTTGATTGAAGCTGGTTTTTGTTCATGTTCATAAATTATTATCATCGAGTAAGTTAAAACAAAATTCACAAAAGAATTCTATAATCCCAGAACACAGGAATATCAGACTGCAGGAAAATATTTACTACCGGGTTTAATTACCAATTATAAACGGGTCAACCAAAAATATAGAGCTTTTTCAAAGATACAATAGGAATATATGCTGCAAAACTATATCTGCTGTTTATGATTATATTCACAGCATCTATGAATTGTCAAATTAAAAAAGCGGCCCTAATTTTCAGGGGCCGCCAAATTTCTCAACTGTTCATTCTTCTATATATTTACCGACTACAGGAAATTTCTTTATAAATTCTTCGCCATGAGGGGCATTTTCCAGAGCAGCTGTCAAATCTTCACCGGCGTTATGCAGAACCTGATGTCTGCCTTTCTGCCAGTGAAAACTTCCAGTCACATCATATACCTTGCCTTTAAAGGCAAAATAACATTTTCTATCTTCCTTACCATCAAATTTTGCTAATCTCTCCGGCGTGAACTTCTGTTTAGAGAAACTTGGAGACATATGGTGAAGAGGTTTCCCCTTCTCTCAGGAAGTGCCCGGAAGGTCCTTCACCCAGAAATTCTTCAAACCATGACTCATGTTCAATCTCTTCATGTAAAATTGAGAGAGCAAGATCATAAGTCCTGTGGTCTTTACCATTTGTCATATTACATATCTGAGTGTAACCGCGTACTGCACATCTTTCAGCTTCCAGCAGTACCTCAATTATCTCTTCAGCATTTTCAGGGTTTTCCGGCAATTTAGCTGGAGGGCAGGCAGAAATATCATGGAATTCCTTCATATCATTAGGAATACTGCCGCCAAGCTCATAAATTCTGGGCACAAGAGCTTCAAAGTGATTTCTATCTTCTATTCTGGCCTGCTCGGCAATAGGTTTGACTCCTTCACCTTCAAGTCCAATAAGATTTACGCGCAGAGAAGTGTAATAATAATAAGTTGTCAGTTCAGCAGAAGCGTTTTTCACCAGCAGGTCCAGAAGCTTATCAACATCGACACCAGCTTTTTCTACCATTTCTCTTGAAACATTTGCCATTAATAATTCCCCCTTTTAGGAATATGATAAAGCTTTTAAATAAATTCTCAGATGGAGCAAATTCTTAAAACCGGACAGTTAATAAAATATTCCCTTATCAATTTTTCTAGTTTGATCTTATGTGATGAATTCTATCAACTGTTCTCATCTTATCAATAACAGTATGCAATAACTTATGGGTTTTTGCAGTAAAATACCTAACACTCAGGCAAGAAATTGCTCACCTCCTCACGTTTTATAATTTAAAATATTTGAAAAATTTCCGGTATCACATAACTTCATAGCTTCCAATACTTTATAAACTCCGGCAATAAGGGTGTAAGTAATCCTGATTATACAGTATATATAGTGATTTCATCAACATTTTTGGAAAAGAGCAATAATTTAAACCGGACACCCAACAACAATTATATAATAAATTTGTGAAATTTTAAAACTGAAAATTGACTTATATTTTAATCAGGTGCCCGGTATATATGAGATTTGTCTTATTCGACTTTTTCTAAATTAACCGCTGTAACTTTCAGTTCCGGAATTTTAGCTTCCGGATCTAATTTATCATGAGTAAGTCTGTTGGCAGGGCTCTCAGCATAATGGAAGGGCATAAATATATTTCCAGGAGCCACAGTTTCTCCCACCCTGGCATAGGTCTCAATTGAACCGCGGCGCGAGGAAATTTTCACTCTATCTCCATTATCTATACCCATTTCTACAGCATCTTCCTCGTTTATTTCTACATAACTATCCGGTTCGAATTCATCAATGGCTTCAGATCTCCTGGTCATTGTTCCAGTATGATAATGATAGAGCATACGCCCGGTCATCATGATATGAGTAAATTCCTCTCCAACCTCTTCTTCTGGAGGAGAATAGTGAGCCGGATGAAATTTACCGAGACCTCTGGCAAATTCACCTTCATGTAAAAATTTAGTTCCGGGGTCTTCGCGGTCCTCACAGGGCCACTGCAAACCTAAATCACCCAGACGATCATAATAAATACCTCCATAAATGGGTGTCAGATCAGCAATCTCGGCCATTATTTCGTCCGGGCCCTCATATTCCATATCATATCCCATTTTCTGAGCAAGTTTACAGATAATCTGCCAGTCCGGTAGAGCTTCTCCCGGAGCCTCTACAACCGGCTCAATCTTCTGTATTCTGCGTTCAGAATTGGTAAATGTACCTGCTTTTTCTGCAAAAGAAGCCGCAGGAAATACCACATCTGCATATTCCGCAGTTTCAGTCAGGAATATGTCCTGAACAACCGTGAACTCAGCATTTTCCAGAGCTCTTATAACATGTTTTTGATCAGGATCTGAAATTACCGGATTTTCTCCCATTAAATAAAGTCCTTTGACATCACCTTTTTCACAGGCATGGAAAATTTCTACCACGGTCAAACCCGGATCTTCAGGAAACCCTTCAACATCCCAGTAGTCAGCAAATTTCTCTCTTATTTCACTATCCGAAACATCCTGATAGCCGGGAAATACATTGGGTAGGCCTCCCAGGTCACATGCCCCCTGCACATTGTTTTGTCCACGCAGAGGATTAACTCCTGTGCCTTCACGACCTACATTTCCTGTCAGCATAGCCATACAGGCCAGGGAAGTAACATTACCTGTACCAGAAACATGCTGGGTTATGCCCATAGCATAAATTATCGAGCCTCTATCAGCTCGCCCATATATTTCGGCGGCCTGTTTTATTTTTTCCGCCGGCACACCGGTAATTTCCTCAGCTCTTGCCGGAGGATATTGTTTTACTATTTTTTCCAGTTCGGCAAAGTTCTCCGTGCGTTCCTCTATAAATTCCCTATCTTCCCAGCCCTCAGCTAGTATGACATGCATTATGCTGTTGATTAATGCTATGTCGGTTCCAGGTCTGGGCTGCAAGAAGAGATCAGCTTCCTCAGCCAGCTCTATGCGCCTGGGATCAGACACTACCAGATCAGCACCATTGCGCGCTGCTTTTTTAATACGGCTTCCTATTACCGGATGATTTTCCGTGGGATTGGATCCGGTAACAAAGAAAGCATCTGCTTTATCTATTTCGCCTATAGAATTGGTCATAGCTCCACTGCCAAAACTTTTGGCCAGACCGGCCACAGTGGAAGAATGTCACAGACGGGCACAATGGTCGACAGTGTGAGTTCCCAGCACCGCCCTCATAAACTTCTGCATCAGAAAATTATCTTCATTGGTACAGCGGGCTGAAGTCAGACCAGCCAGCGCCTGAGGACCGTGTTCATCTTTGATACGGGAAAAATTACTGGCAGTATAATCCAGTGCTTCTTCCCAGCTGACAGGTTCGAACTCACCGGTTTCAGGATCTTTGATTAAAGGTGTATCCAGCCTTTCAGGGTCATCAAGATAATCATAGGCAAAACGTCCTTTCACACAGGCTTCACCCACAGGGTTGGGCAGCCCTTCCCTATAAATTGAACCAACTTCAACAACTT